>JALSNA010000001.1 GCA_026987255.1 Hyphomicrobiales bacterium
CCGCGCTGCTGGCCATCCACGGCCAGATCACCGTGGGCACGTATTTGGCCTATGTCGGCCTGGTGGGCTGGCTGATCTGGCCGATTCGCGGCCTGGGGCGCATGATCGTGCAGGCTTCTACCGGCGTGATTTCGTACAAGCGCCTGGCGGAAATTCTGGTGGCCGACCCTGAGCCGCTGGAAGAGGGCGATTACATCCCCGCGGCGCCAGCGCGCGGCGAAATCGTCTTCGAGCATGTCGGCTTCACTTATGAAGACGATACCGTCCCAGCGTTGAAAGACGTCACCTTCCGCTGTGAGCCGGGGCAGGTGGTGGCGCTGCTGGGTTCCACCGGTTCGGGAAAAACCACCCTCGTCAACCTGCTGCCGCGCTTTCACGATTACACCGAGGGGCGCATCCTGCTAGACGGTGTGGAACTGCGCCGCTATCCCCGGGCGTGGCTGCGGCGGCAGATCGGCATCGTGGAGCAGGAACCGTTTCTGTTCAGCCGCTCCATTCGGGAAAACATCGCTTACGGCGCGCTGCGACCGGTGACGCAGGAAGAAATCGAAGCCGCGGCCCGCGCGGCGGCCATCCACGACGAGATTTTGGCCTTCCCCGAAGGCTACGACACCATCGTGGGCGAGCGCGGCGTGACCCTTTCCGGCGGCCAGCGCCAGCGCGTGGCCATTGCCCGCGCCTTGCTCAAGAACCCGCGCATCCTCATCCTCGACGAGGCCACGGCCAGCGTGGATACCGAAACCGAGGCCGCCATCCGCCGGGCGCTGGAGCAGTTGATGCAGGGCCGAACGACCTTCATCATCGCTCACCGTATCCAGTCGGTGATGCGCGCCGACTTGATTCTGGTGATGGACAAGGGGCGGGTGGTGCAGATGGGCACCCATGAGGAACTGCTGGCGCAGGACGGCATGTACCGCCAGATTTATGACATTCAGACCCGCATCGACGCCGAACTGCAGGCCGACCTGGCGCAAACGGTTGGTGATGCCCCTAATCCCCTAACCCCCTAACTCTCCTAACCCTCCTAACCTTCCTAACCTTCCTCCCCTCGCGAGGCGCTCCATGCCCGACATCCTCCTCGAAGACGAAGAATACACCTCTCAAATCACGCTGCCGGTCTTTCGGCGCATTGCCGCCCTGCTCAAGCCGTATGGCTGGCGGGTGCTGGGTTTCTTGCTTGCCATTGGCCTGACGGCCTGGA
>JALSNA010000002.1 GCA_026987255.1 Hyphomicrobiales bacterium
AGCGGGAAGTAGGCTTCCCCTGGAGCATAGGGGTGGGGCCACGTTGGGTCAAGCAGGTGGGGGGTGTGGGGGGCGTTCTTCAGGGGGTTGTTGTCGCGGTCCCATTCGCCGCGCGCCACCTTGTCTATCTCTTCGCGGATGGAGATCATGGCCTCGATGAAGCGGTCGAGCTCCTCGCGGCTTTCCGATTCGGTGGGTTCGATCATGAAGGTGTCGTGGACCGGCCAGCTCATGGTGGGGGCGTGGTAGCCGTAATCGGCCAGGCGCTTGGCCACGTCCTCCACGGTGATGCCGGTTTCGGCCTTGATCTGGCGCAGGTCGATGATGCATTCGTGGGCCACGTAGCCGCCCGGCCCGGCATAGACCACCGGGTAGTGGGGATCGAGGCGGCGGGCGATGTAATTGGCGTTGAGAATGGCCACCTTGGTGGCGCGGGTGAGGCCGTCGGCCCCCATCATGCGGATGTAGCTCCACGAAATCGGCAGGATCAGCGGGCTGCCCCAGGGGGCGGCGGAGACCTGGCCGATGGTTTCGGCATAGCTTTCGGCGGCCGGGTTGACGCCCTCCATGAGCACATGGCCGGGCAGGTATTTGGCCAGATGCGCCTTTGCCCCCACGGGGCCGACGCCGGGGCCGCCGCCGCCGTGGGGGATGGCGAAGGTCTTGTGCAGGTTGAGATGGCAGATGTCGGCCCCCAGCGAGGCGGGGCGCACCAGGCCCACCAGGGCGTTCATGTTGGCGCCGTCGAAATAGACCTGGCCGCCGTTGTCGTGGATGATGGCGCAGATGTCGCGGATGGCCTCCTCGAAGACGCCGTGGGTGGAGGGATAGGTGATCATCAGGGCGGCCAGCCTGTCGCGGTGTCTTTCCGCCTTGGCGGCCAGATCGGCGACATCGACGTTGCCCCTTTCATCGCATTGCACGGCCACCACCTTCATGCCGGCCATGGTGGCCGAGGCCGGGTTGGTGCCATGGGCGGAGGTGGGGATGAGGCAGACATCGCGGCCGCCCTCGCCGCGGTCCTCGTGATACTTGCGGATGACCATCAGGCCGGTGTATTCGCCCTGGCTGCCGGCATTGGGCTGGAAGCTCATGGCGTCGAAACCGGTGATCTCGCACAGGTATTCCTCCAGCTCCTCGATGAGCTGGGCATAGCCCTGGGCCTGCTCCAGCGGCGCGAAGGGGTGGATGTGGGCGAACTCGCGCCAGGAAAGCGGCATCATTTCGGTGGCCGCGTTGAGCTTCATGGTGCATGAGCCGAGCGGAATCATGGAGCGGTCCAGGGCGATGTCCTTGGCCTGCAGGCGGCGCAGATAGCGCATCATCTCCGTCTCGGAATGGTAGCTGTTGAACACCGGATGGGTGAGGATGTCATCGCTGCGCAAGAGGGCCGCGGGCAGGCCGGGGGCGGCGCGCGCGTCGAGCTCATCGAGGGTGTCCTTGCAGAGCCCCTTGCCGCCGAAGACGCACAGGAGCCGCACGACCTCGGAGCGGCGGGTGGTCTCGTCGGTGGCGATGGACACGTGATCGGCATCCACCACGCGGATGTTGATGCGCTGCTCGCGGGCGCGGGCGGCGAACATGCGCGCCCTGGCGGGGGTGCGCACGGTGATGGTGTCGAAGAAGGCCTCCGTGGTCACCACAAAGCCGTATTCGCGCAAGGCGGTGGCGATGATTTCCGCATAGCGGTGGATGCGCCCGGCGATCTGGCGCAGCTTTCGCGGCCCGTGATAGACGGCGAAGAAGGCGGCCAGGTTGGCCAGCAGCACCTGGGCGGTGCAGATGTTGGAGGTGGCCTTCTCGCGGCGGATGTGCTGCTCGCGGGTCTGCATGGCCATGCGCAGGGCGAGCCTGCCCTCGGCATCGCGGCTGACGCCGATGATGCGGCCGGGCATCTGGCGCACGTATTGCTCGCGGGTGGCGAAAAAGGCCGCGTGCGGGCCGCCATAGCCCATGGGCACGCCGAAACGCTGGGTGGAGCCCAGGGCAATGTCGGCGCCCATCTCGCCCGGGGACTTCATCAGCACCAGGGCCATGATGTCGGCCGCCATGATGGACAGCGCGCCGGCCTGCTTCAGGCGCGCGCAGACCTGGGTGAAATCGCGCACGATGCCGGAATTGCCGGGGTTTTGCAGCAATGCGCCGAAGACCTCGCCCGGCTCCAGATCGGTGAAGGGATCGCCGCAGATGACCTTGAAGCCGAAGGCCTTGGCGCGCGTCTTGAGCACCGCCAGGGTCTGCGGATAGACCTCCCAGTCAACGAAGAAGACATCCGGCCGCCTGCCGCGGGCGATGCGGTGCGCCATGGCCATGGCCTCGGCCGCCGCCGTGGCCTCGTCGAGCAGGGAGGCATTGGCCACTTCAAGGCCGGTGAGATCGCAGATCATCTGCTGATAGGTGAGCAGGGCCTCCAGCCGCCCCTGGCTGACCTCCGCCTGGTAAGGCGTGTAGGCGGTATACCAGCCGGGATTCTCCAGCACCCGGCGCTGGATGACCTTAGGCATGATGGCGCCGTAATAGCCCTGCCCGGTCATGGAGACGAAGACCTTGTTGCGCCGCGCGATGTGCAGAAGATCCGACAGGCAATTGCGCTCCGATAAAGGCGCCGGCAGCGACAGGGGGCGCTCGCTGCGGATGCTTTCGGGCACGACCTTGCGGATCAGCTCATCGAGGGTTTGCGCCCCGGTGACCTCGAGCATGGCGCGGATGTCTTGCGGCTTGGGGCCGATGTGGCGGGGAATGAAGTTGGCGCCAGCCTGAAGCTGCGAGAGCGGAATGCGGGGGGTGCCGGTCATGGGTCTTTCATCCTTGCGGAAAGGTGCGGAACTGGGGCGGGAAGGGCCGGAACTTTCAGCCCTCGGAGGCCACGAAGGCCTTGTAGGCGGCCTCGTCCATCAGCTTGTCCAGCTCGGCGGGATCGGCGAGCTTGAGCCTGTAGAACCAGCCATCGCCGAGCGGCGCTTCGTTGACCTTGCCAGGTTCGCCCTCCAGGGCCTCGTTGACGGCCACCACCTCGCCGGAGACCGGGGCATAGACATCCGAGGCGGCCTTGACCGATTCCACCACGCCGGATTCGGCTCCCTGCTCCACCGTATCGCCCACCTGCGGGGTTTCGACGAAAACGATGTCGCCGAGCTGCTCGGCGGCATGGGCGGTGATGCCCACGGTGGCCGTATCGCCATCCACGGCGACCCATTCGTGCTCTTTCGTGTAATAGATCTTGCTCATGGAACGATCCTTTCCGGTTTCGATCAGCGCTTGTAGTTGTGGGGGACGAAAACCGCCGATGCGGCGCGCGCGGGCATGTCCTTGCCGCGCACCCGCAATGTCAGCGGTGTGTCCTTCCTGTTGAAGGGGGTTTTCACATAGCCCATGGCCACCGGGCCGCCCACCGTGGGGCCATAGCCGCCGGAGGTGACGTGACCGATTTTTTCGCCGGATTCGGAAAAGACTTCCGTGCCCTCGCGGGCCGGAGCGCGGCCCAGCGGCGCAATGCCGGTGCGCTTGCGGGCCGTTCCCTCCGCCAGCTCCTTGAGCACCCGCTGCGCGCCGATGAAGCCGCCCTGCTCGCGGCGGCGCTTGCCGATGGACCATACCAGGGCGGCCTCCACCGGCGAGGTGGTCTCGTCGATGTCATGGCCATAGAGGCACAGCCCGGCCTCCAGCCTGAGGGTATCGCGCGCGCCCAGGCCGATGGGAGCGGTCTCCGGCTCGCTGAGCAAAAGCTCCGCGAGGGCTTCGGCGTCCGATGCGGCAACGGAAATCTCGAAGCCGTCCTCGCCGGTGTAGCCCGAGCGCGAATAGCGCGCCGCCATGCCGCCGATTTCGCCGGCGGCAGCCTGCATGAAGGACAGGCCGGGAGCCTGCGGGCAGTGGCGGGCCAGCACGGCCTCGGCCTTCGGCCCCTGCAGGGCGATCAGGGCGCGGTCTTCCTCCGTCTCCAGGGTCACGTTGTCCGGCAGGTGCTCGCGCAGCCAGGCATAGTCCACATCCTTGCGCGCCGCGTTGACCACCAGCATGAGGCGGCCATCGAGGGCCTCGTCCGCCGGGCGGGTGGTCATGAAATCATCGATGATGCCGCCTTGCGGGTTGAGCAGCTGCGAATAGCGGATCTGGCCGGGCGCAAGGCCCAGAAAGTCGGCCGGGGCGAGGGCCTCCAGGGCGCGCGCCGTGGTCTCGAAGTCCGGCCCCACAAGCCAGGCCTGGCCCATGTGGGAGACATCGAACAGCCCCGCGGAATTGCGCGTGTGCAGGTGTTCCCTGACGATGCCGCCCGGGTATTGCACCGGCATGTCGTAACCGGCGAAGGGCACCATGCGCGCGCCCAGGCGGATGTGCAGAGCGTGCAAGGGGGTTGCTTTCAGGTCTTCGGCGCCGCTCATGGCCGTGCTCCTTTCAGAATCCGGAATCAAAAAGGCGCGCGGGATCGTCCCATGCGCGCCCCCTCTGTCCGGAACCTGAGAGATTTCACCACCCGCCTTGCGCCCGCTTGGCGCTGGCCCGGCTGCGGCTTACCCCCTTCGGTGAGCGGCGCGCCCGGTTGGGGATTCGCCGCTGCTCTCCAGAGTTTCCATTTTCCATGCGGTCCCTTGTGCCTGAGAGTTTCCGGGGCGGTTGCTCCTTCGGCGGCGCGATGTGCGCTCTCTCCCGCATGGAAGTGCTGGATATGTCAATGTGACACTGGCAAGGCGCGACAGCTTAGTCAAGCGCCAGTTTGCGGTTTTGCGCAGGTCCATGCCCTTGACTGTTGCGGGCGGCTCGCGCACCCTTGCGGGCAATCGTTCGTCAATCAGTGGAGATCAGATCGCATGACCAGCGCCAGATCCGGCACGGGAATCCACATCCTGCTGGCCGCCCCGCGCGGCTTTTGCGCCGGGGTGGTGCGCGCCATCGGCATCGTCGAGGCGGCCCTGGAGAAATATGGCGCACCGGTCTATGTGCGCCATGAAATCGTTCACAACCGCTACGTGGTCGAAGGGCTGAAGGCCAAGGGAGCCATCTTCATCGACGAACTGGATGAAATCACCGATCCGTCCCGGCCGGTGATCTTTTCCGCCCACGGGGTGCCGCGCGCCGTGCCCAAGGCCGCCAGTGCGCGCGGCCTGCACGCCATCGACGCCACCTGCCCGCTGGTCTCCAAGGTGCATGGCGAGGCCGAGAGGCACCATGAGGCCGGGCGTCATGTGCTGCTCATCGGCCATGCCGGGCATCCGGAGGTCATCGGCACCATGGGGCAGCTGCCGCAAGGGGCCATCACCCTCATCACCTCGGAGGAAGAGGCGCGCGCCGTTTCTCCGCCGGATGAAACCAGGGTGGCCTATGTTACCCAGACGACCCTTTCGGTGGATGAAACGCGCGCTATCGTCGATATCCTCAAGGCTCGCTTCCCGGCCATCGCCGAGCCGGTCAAGGATGATATCTGCTATGCCACCACCAACCGCCAGAGGGCCGTCAAGATCATGGCGCCGCGCTGTGATCTGCTGCTGGTGGTGGGGGCGCCCAATTCCTCCAACTCGCGCCGCCTGGTGGAGGTGGCAAAGGCCGCAGGATGCCCCAAGGCCCTGCTCATCCAGACGGCCGAGGAGATCGATTGGGACACCATTACCGCGGGCATGACCATCGGCATCACCGCCGGAGCATCCGCCCCGGAGGTGCTGGTCAGGGGCGTGATCGAGGCCATCAAGGCCCGCCATGAGGCGTCCCTGGAACTGGCCCTGGTCAAGGAGGAAAACATCTCCTTCAAGCTGCCGCGCGAACTGCGCGAGGCGGAGCGGGCATGAGCGGCAGAAAGCACGTGGAGATTTTCACCGACGGGGCCTGTTCGGGCAATCCCGGCCCCGGCGGCTGGGGCGCCCTGTTGCGCTATGGCAAGCACGAAAGGGAACTTTCGGGCGGCGAGGAGAAGACCACCAACAACCGCATGGAGCTGATG
>JALSNA010000003.1 GCA_026987255.1 Hyphomicrobiales bacterium
TGCGCCGCCTCGCAATACGGTGCCGCGGGGATCTTGAAAAAACGCTTGCGCACCCACCCTCACCCCCTGCCAATACCCCCGATCATGGGACATTACGGGTGGTTGGCAGGGGGTAAGGATGGTCTACGCCCCAAGACAATTGATGGAGATGCGCCCTTGGCCCCTGTCCGCAAATGAGTTTTATTAACATATTCTGAACAAACCGTTCATCTCCGGTTCAAGCAAACCTGCGCAAAGTTTTCTAGTGATAAATAATCACTATAAGCAAAGGATGCCCCATGTTCATATCCACCCCCTTCAGAACTGCCGCCCTTGCGGTCATGTTCAGCGGCCTGGCCATATCCGGCGCGGCGGCAAAAACCCCGCCCGTGAGCACCTCCGGCATGGCCCTGACCATAACCGCGGCCGGCTATTATGGTGACCGGCATGTGGGCGTTTACATCGGCAGCGGTTACCGGCATGGCTACAGACGCTGGCGCTGGCGCGTCAGGTGTCACCGTCACAAGCTGCGCGTGCGTGTCTGGAACGGCCACCGCTGGGTCAAGCGCTGGCGGCTGGGCCGCAGGCATTGCCACAGGGTGCGCGTCTATTATTGATCCCGCCCGATCCGAAGCCGGCGGGCGCTGTTGGATAGCCGCCACAGCGCCCGTCACATTTCCGCCACTTTGCTTAACCGCACATGAACGCCCACATCAGCACAAGTTCAGGTTGAAAATGTTACGCATTTGTCATGAAGCCGCCCTGCGCCTCTGCACCGATGCGCAAAGCTGCGGCCCCTGATCATCGTGAAAAGGAGGGTTCCATCATGTTGCGCAAGACACTCATGGCCGCCGCGGCCGCTCTTGTCATGGCCACCGCCGGACTGACCGGTGCGGCGGACAAGGCCCAGGCCAGGACCCATGTCTATCTCGGCTTCGGTTTCGGCGTGCCCTATTGGGGCTATTACCCCTATCCCTACTACGTGCCTGCCCCTTACTATTACGTCCCGCGCTATTATTATCCGCGCCACCGCTATCGCAGGCGCTGCTGGCGGGTGAAGCGCTGGCGCCGGGTGTGGAACGGCCACCGCTGGGTGCGCCGCCGCGTCTGGGTGCGCCGCTGCCGCCGGGTGCGCTACTGGTAGCCTCGCACCCCCTGACCGGTCACCAGGCCCCTTGAGCCTTCACCGGCCCAGCCCTTTCTCCTGCCCCGGCGCCGGCAAGGCGGGTGTCCCCTCCCCGCCGCGCCTGGCTCCGCCGGCATGAAGGCGCAAGGGAGTCCCCGCCCCGCCGGACATGCCCGCCCGGCGGGGTCATTCATTTGCTCGGCCGCACATCGAAACCAGTCAGGACAGGCGCATCTTCACCGGCATCCACCCTGTCCACCCGCGCCGCGGCCGGACCTTGCCAGACCAGTTCCAGCATCTTTTCCACCGCCTCGGCAGGCCCTGAAAAATGCGCCTCAACGGTGCCATCGGAGCGGTTGCGCACCCAGCCCGTCAGCCCCAGGGATTGTGCCGTCTTCTGCGTCCAGGCGCGGAACCACACCCCCTGCACCCGGCCATGAATGCGCACCCGCAGACTCTTTTGCCTCATGTCCCGAACTCCATGAGCAACGCATCCGCGCCTATGGCATCTCCCGGCGCGACATGCACCGCTTCGAGCACCCCGTCGCGTTCGGCCCGCAGGATGTTTTCCATCTTCATGGCCTCCACCACGCACAGCACATCCCCGGCCTTCACCGCCTGCCCTGCCTTCACCGCCACGGAAAGCACCTTGCCCGGCATGGGGCTGATGACCAGCCGCGCCGTGTCCGCCGCCTCCCTGACCGGCATGAGCCGTGCCATTTGCGCCTCGAAGGGGCTGTAGACGCGCAGCGCCAGCCGCGCCCCGTGATGGGTCAGCTCATACCCATTGAGAATGCGCCGCACATGCGCGCTCAGCGGCACGCCATCGATGCGCCCGCGCCACAGCGGCTGCCCCGGCCGCCACTGTGGCTCCACCACGTGCTCGCCTCCCTTGTCCGGCCGCATGCGGATCAGCTTCGCGCTTTCGCACTCCACATGCAGCGCAAGCCCGGTGCGCGCATCCTCGCGCCACACCACCCTTTCGGCGCTGAAGTTCACGTCATTGCCCGGCAACTGGCCGCTGATCTGGCGCCTGCGCAGGTTCTCCACGTGATCCATGGCCGCCGCCATGAGCGACAGCCGCTCCACCATCTCCTCGTTCAAGGGCGCGCCCGCAAAGCCGCCCGGGAACTCCTCCTCGATGAAGCCGGTGGACAGCCGCCCCTCCCGCCAGCGCCGGTTGGCCATGATGGCGGCCAGGAAGGGGATGTTGTGGGCGATCCCCTCGATACAGAAGCCATCCAGCGCCGCCTGCTGCGCCGCAATGGCCGCCTTGCGGTCCTTGCCCCATGTCACCAGCTTGGCGATCATCGGGTCGTAATGCATGGAGATCTCCCCGCCTTCGCCCACGCCGCTGTCCACCCGCAGCCTGCCCGCCTCCTCCGGTGGTGCGAGAAACCGCCTGATGCGTCCGATGGATGGCATGAAATTGCGCCACGGATCCTCCGCGTAGATGCGCGTCTCCACCGCCCAGCCGCGTATTTTCACCTCCTCCTGCGCCAGGCCGAGCGGTTCGCCCGCCGCTGCCCGGATCATCATCTCCACCAGATCCACCCCGGTGACCATCTCCGTCACCGGATGCTCGACCTGCAAGCGGGTGTTCATCTCCAGAAAATGGAAGCTCCTGTCCTGCCCGGCGACGAACTCCACCGTGCCGGCCGAATCATAGCCCACCGCCCGCGCCAGGGCGCAGGCCTGCTCGCCCATCGCCTGCCGCGTTTGCGCATCCAGCAGCGGCGAGGGAGCCTCCTCCACCACCTTCTGATTGCGCCTCTGGATGGAGCATTCACGCTCGCCCAGGTGAATGATGTTGCCATGTTTGTCCCCCATCACCTGGATTTCCACATGGCGCGGGTTGTCTATGTATTTCTCGATGAAAATGCGCTCATCACCGAAAGCCGAGCGCGCCTCCGAGCGCGCCGACTGAAAGCCCTCGCGCACCTGCGCATCCGAGCGCGCGATGCGCATGCCCTTGCCGCCGCCGCCGGCCGAGGCCTTGATCATCACCGGATAGCCGATCTCGCGGGCGATCTTCACCGCCTCTTCGGCATCGGCGATCTCGCCCACATGCCCCGGCACCACCGAAACCCCGGCCTGCAGCGCGCAAGTCTTGGAGCGGATCTTGTCGCCCATCATGCGCATGGCCTGCGGATTGGGCCCGATGAACACCAGCCCGGCGGCGGCGCACGATTCGGCAAAGTCTGCGTTCTCCGACAGAAAGCCATAGCCCGGATGAATGGCCTGCGCGCCCGTTTTCAGCGCCGCCTCGATGATCTTCTCCCCGTCCAGATAGGACAGGGCCGCGGCCGCCGGGCCGATGCACACCGCCTCATCGGCCATCTCCACATGCATGGCCTGGGCATCGGCCTGCGAATGAACGGCCACCGTGGCGATTCCCATCCGCCGCGCGCTGTTCATGATGCGGCAGGCGATCTCGCCGCGGTTGGCGACGAGGATCTTGGCAAAGGGCGGCTTGGCGGCCTGGGGCATGGGCATCCTCTTCTTTCATGGACCGGGCAGGAAAAATCCGCTCAGGCAGCCATAATAAGCCCGCCATGGCCCGCGTAAACTCTGCAAAAGGCGAACGTGGGCATCTGACGGGAACTTCATGGGCATCTCTATTAACTGTCTGAAGACCATCCTCATCCCCTGCCAACCACCCGTAGTGTCCCATGATTGGGGTGGCTGGCAGGGGGTGAGGATGGACGCGCAAGCGTTTTTAGAGCCCCCCACATGGCTTGAGTCAAAACCCTGGAAAGCAGCATTTCGGCAAGCGGAGTTGACTCAAGTGTGTTATTGAGCATCGCGGAAAGGCTGCTGACGGCGAGATTGGCCAAGACATGGAGTTTGCGCAAGGTGTCCCCACTCATGACCTCCCCCGCCCCGCGCATCGGCATCGTCTCCCTGGGCTGCCCCAAGGCCCTGGTGGATTCGGAGCGCATCATCACCCGCTTGCGCGCCGAGGGCTATGAGCTCTCGCCCGATTATGCCGGGGCCGACATGGTGATTGTCAATACCTGCGGCTTTCTCGATTCCGCCCGCGCCGAATCCCTGGCCGCCATAGGCGAGGCCCTGCGCGAAAACGGCAAGGTCATCGTCACCGGCTGCATGGGCGTGGACGATGCCGAAATCCGCGCAAGATACCCCAATGTCCTGGCCGTCACCGGGCCGCAGAAGTTCGCCGACGTGATGAAGGCGGTTCATGCCGCCGCCCCCGCCCCCCATGACTACAAGCGCGATCTCGTGCCCCCCGCCGGGCTGCATCTGACCCCGGCCCATTATGCCTACCTGAAGATTTCCGAAGGCTGCTCCAATACCTGCACCTTCTGCATCATTCCGCGCCTGCGCGGCCCGCTGGTCTCGCGCCCGGCCGCCGATGTGCTGGCCGAGGCCGAACAGCTCGCCGCCGCCGGGGTGCGCGAGCTGCTCATCATCTCCCAGGACACCTGCGCCTATGGCCGCGACATCCGCTATCGGGCCAGCCAATGGCGCGGCAAGGATGTGCGCGCCCATATAACGGATCTGTCGCGGGCCCTGGGCGAGCTGGGCATATGGGTGCGCCTGCATTATCTCTACCCCTACCCGCATGTGGACGAGCTGGTGGAGCTCATGGCCGAGGGCCTCATCCTGCCCTACCTTGATTTGCCCCTGCAGCACGCCGCCCATGGCGTCCTGCGCGCCATGAAGCGCCCCGCCGATGACGAAAGGATGCTGCGCCGCATCGAAAAATGGCGCGCCATCTGCCCGGATCTGGCCATCCGATCCACCTTCATCACCGGCTTTCCCGGCGAGACCGAAGAAGATTTCGAACACCTGCTGGAGTGGCTAAAGGCCGCCCGACTGGAGCGCGTCGGCTGCTTTGCCTACGAGGATGTGAGCACCGCACCGGCCAATGAGCTGCCCGGCGCCCTGCCCATGGAGGTGCGCCGGCAAAGGCGCGATGAGCTCATGCGCCGCCAGGCGGAGATTTCCGCCTCCATCCTGGAACGGAAAGTGGGCATGAGAACGCAGGTTCTGGTGGACGAAATAGACGACGATCAGCAGCTTGTCATCGCCCGCACCCGATGGGACGCGCCGCAGGTGGACGGCGAGGTCTGGATCGCCCGCGACATGGCGCCCGAGGCCGCGCCGGGCGATCTTCTGGATGTGCGCATCACCGGCGCGCGGACCTACGATCTGGAAGCCGAACCGGCGTCAGCAGAGTGACCGGATCGGGCCGCTCCATCTGCTCGAAGCTGGCCGGAGCCTGCATTCTTGCCGCTGCCTGCCTTTTTTCGCCCGCGCCATGCAGCCCGGCGGCCAGCAGCGCCACCACGATCAGCCCGCCAACCCCGGCGGAAAACAGGCGGATGACTTTTTTCTCTTTTCTCGGCATGGTCCCACGCTCCAGGTTTCTTGACGCCCCCAATGCATCGCGCCATGCCCCACCATGCCACAAACCCCTTGGCATCCCCTTGTGCCAATCACTCAAATTGTAACGACCCGGCAAAAACCCACCGCCCATGCCGCCGCAAAGAGGTGCATCCCCTTCCCGCGATGGGCATGCTCAAACCTGTGAAATGAAGCGCCAAACATCCTCGAACTCGTCATTCCTGCGAAGGCACACTGGTGTCCAAGAACCGTTCTCAAGAGTGTTTTTTCCTTCGCGGGAAGGAGTTTTCAACTCCTTCCCGAACATTTCCACCCGCATCAGCAAGACACCAGGGCCTGAAACGTTCACCAAGGGGTTGAACCCCCCTTGCCGCGAAGGCTAAAGGCTCTTCATGAGCATCTGGCATGACATATCCGCCGCCCTGGCCGCCTGGCCGGTGCGC
>JALSNA010000004.1 GCA_026987255.1 Hyphomicrobiales bacterium
TCCACATGGCCCGAGACGATGTGCCCGCCCAGCTCGTCGCCGATTTTCAACGCCCGCTCCAGGTTCACCCGCCGCCCCTCGCGCCAGCCGCCCAAGGTGGTCTTGGCCAGGGTCTCGGCGGAGGCCTGCACGTCATGCCACATGCGCCCATCCTCCAGACGGCCCTTTTCGATCACCGTCAGGCAGCACCCGTCATGGGCGATGGAAGCCCCGATGTCCACCCTCCGCGGGTCATGATGACTGGCGATGCGAAAGCGCCTATCGCCGCCGCGCTCCACCGCCAAGACCTCTCCGATGTCCGTGATGATGCCCGTAAACATGCTCTTTCCCGTTCCTTCATTCCACCCTGTCATAGACCCGCAGGATATCCGCGCCAAGGGGCAACTCCTCACGCAGGGCAAATGGCTCTTGCGACAGGCTCTCCAAAGGCAGCCCGGCCAGGGCCGCCAGCCCGCCTTCGCCCAGATGCTTTTCCGGCGCGGTGAAAATGGCCGCCGCGTCCACCAGAGCCTGCTTCACGAAGGCGCGGGCCAGGTGCGCCCCGCCTTCCACCATCAGCCGGTTGATCCCCTCCCGTCCCAGCCGCTCCAGCAGGGCCGGCAGCGACACGCGGCCCGCCTCATCGTGTTTCACCGGGATGATGCGCACATGCGGATGGGCCTTCTGCATGGCCAGCGCCCTGTCCTTGCCCGCAATGGTGGTGAAAATCCAGGTGGGAATCTCCTCTGCCGTGGCGATGAGCCGGCTCGTTTGCGGAATGCGCAAGGCGCTGTCGGCCACCAGGCGGATGGGCGAGCGCGCCTCCAGGCCGGGCAGGCGGCAGTTCAGGGCAGGATCGTCGGCCACCACCGTGCCCACCCCCACCAGAATGGCATCGGCCTGCGCCCGCATGAGATGGGCCCGCGCCAGAGCCGCAGGGCCGGTGATGGCGCAAGGCCTGCCCGGCTGCTCGGCGATCATGCCATCGGCGGAAACGGCCAGCTTGAGCAGGACATGGGGGCGGCCCCTCTCCAGGCGCGATAGAAACCCGGCCAGCACCCGCCGCGCCTCCTCCTCGAGCAATCCGGTGCCCACCTCCACGCCCGCTGCGCGCAGCATGGCAAGGCCCTGGCCGCGCACCCGCGGGTCGGGATCCTCCACGGCCACAACGGCGCGGGCCACCCCGGCTTCGATCAGGGCCCCGGCGCACGGCGGGGTCTGGCCATGATGGGCGCAAGGCTCCAGGGTGACATAGGCGGTGCTCCCCTTCGCCTTGCCGCCGGCCATCTCCAGGGCGCGAACCTCGGCATGGGGGCGCCCGCCGGGGGCCGTCCAGCCGGTTCCGATGACCGCGCCATCGCGCACCAGCACGCAGCCCACCGGCGGGTTTTCCGCCGTGGTGCCCAGGGCGCGGCGGGAGACGCCGATGGCATGGGCCATGAACTGCCGGTCGGCATCGCCGAAGGCGGTTTTCTCAGGGCTCTCCGTCATCGGGCGAGGCTCTCCTTCACCGCCGTTTCATCCAGGCCGCGCAGGCCGATGACGACCAGCGAGGATGCGCGCGCCTCACCGGGCTTCCAGGGGCGGTCGAACCAGCTTTCGATGCGCGGGCCGGTGGCCTGCACCACCAGGCGGGCCCGCTTGCCTTTCAGCGCCACGAAGCCCTTGGCGCGCAAGATGCCATGCTCCGCCATGGCCTTCCTCAGGCGCTCCAGCAGCCTTGCGCGGTCCTCCACCTCGCCAAGACCGATGGCGAAGGAGACGAATTCGTCATGGTCATGGTCCGCCTCGCCCTCCAGCTCGTGATGGCTGGGGCGGTTGTCCATGTCATCCTCCGCCGCCGCGCCCAGTCCCAGGATGATGGAGGGCTCCACCTGGCCGCGCGCCACCGGCACCACCCGCACCCCGGGGCGCACCTGGGCCGAGAGCTGCTCCATCAGCGCCAGCACCTGTGCCGCATCGAGCAGGTCGGTCTTGTTGAGCAAGATCATGTCGGCGGCGCGCACCTGGTCCTCGAAAAGCTCGTGCAGCGGGCTTTCGTGATCGAGATTGACATCGGCCGCGCGCAAAGCCTCGACACGGGCCGGATCGGCGGCAAAAAGCCCCTCCGCCAGGGCCGGGGCATCGGCCACCGCGATGACCCCGTCCACCGTCACCCCGGCGCGGATTTCCGGCCAGTTGAAGGCACGCACCAAAGGCTGCGGCAAAGCCAGGCCGGAGGTCTCGATGAGAATGTGATCAGGGCGCGGATCGCGCTGCACAAGCGCCGTCATGACGGGGATGAACTCATCGGCCACGGTGCAGCAGATGCAGCCATTGGCCAGCTCCACGATGCCGCCCGCCGCACAGGCCTCATCGGCGCAGCCCTGGAGGATTTCGCCATCGACGCCCACATCGCCGAACTCGTTGATGATCAGCGCAATGCGCCGCCCGCCCGCATGCTCCAGCAGGTGGCGGATGAGCGTCGTCTTGCCGGCGCCGAGAAAGCCGGTGATGACCGTGGCCGGAATGCGTTCCATCGGATTTTGCGTCCTCAATACTGGCGGCTGCCGGAAAAGCGCGCCGAGATTGCCGCAAAGCCGCACAAAGGGCAAGGCCATGATTGCCCCGCCCCCTTGCGCCATCCCGCCATGCGGCAGGGAAATGTAATCTTGTCACAGGCCAAGGCATCGCCATCTTCTATATGCAAGGATCAGGAAACCCATTCACCGGCCCTGCCGCATCCTGCGCCGGGGCCCGCAAGAGAACGCGAGAGATCGTCATGAACACACAGACCAGGGCCGCGCCTTCGCGGCTGCAATTCTTCCCGGTGTCCTTCTTTGCCGTTGTCATGGGCATGTCGGGCCTCACCCTGGCCTGGCACCAGGGACAACGGGCCTTGCACATCGGCCTGCCCATCGGCCACATGCTGGCCGCAGTGACCTTCTTCATCTTCCTGGGCCTGCTGGCGGCCTATCTCGTCAAGCTGGTCAAGTATCCCAGGGCGGTGCTGGGAGAGCTCAACCACCCGGTGCAGATGTCCTTCGTGCCCACCATATCCATCTCCCTGCTTTTGCTGTCCACCTGCATGCTCGATCTGCACCGCCCGCTGGCCATCGGCCTGTGGATGGCCGGGGCGGCCCTGCATCTGGTGCTGAGCCTGCATGTCATCCGCAGCTGGATCAACCACGAGCATTTCCAGGTCGGCCATCTCAATCCGGCCTGGTTCATCCCGGCGGTGGGCAATGTCATCGTGCCGATCACCGGCACGGCCCTGGGCTACGTGGAGCTGTCATGGTTCTTCTATGCCATCGGCATTTCCTTCTGGATCATCCTGCTGGTGATCGTCTTCAACCGCATCCTCTTCCATGACGCCATCCCGGCCATGCTGCTGCCCACCATGTTCATCCTCATCGCACCACCGGCGGTGGGCTTCATCTCCTATGTCAAGCTCACCGGGGGCGTGGATTCCTTTGCCCATGTCCTCTATTATCTGGCGCTGTTCTTCACCCTGCTTCTGGCCATCGAGATCCCGCGCTTTGCCCGCCTGCCGTTCTTTCTCTCCTGGTGGGCCTATTCCTTCCCCCTGGCGGCCATGACATTGGCCTCCTTCCTCATGGGGGCCAAGTCGGGCCTGCCCTTCTTCACCACTCTGGGGCTGGGTCTGCTTTTCGTTCTCAGCGCCCTGATCGTCCTGCTGGCGGCCAGGACCATCATGGCCATTGCGGCGAAAAGGATCTGCGTCCCCCATGACACCGGCGGCAAGAACCCGGCCAGAGCAGGCTGAGAAAACCACCCGGATGATCAAGATCATGAACGCCTCGCGAGGCCTCGCGGGGCGTTCATCCATTCGTGATGCCGCCGGCTGGTGAAAAGACTGGCCGGAATCGGCCATTTTTTGTATGTAGGATGCTCACCCGCACGAAACACCCGCCTGAAACAACCAAGGCAGACGATGAAAAGCCGCAGAGACATCCTCGCCCTGGGCGCAACCGGCGCACTCGGCATCGCCCTTGCCCCCCTGGGGCTGGCGCGGGCCACGGTCATCACCAATTTCAACCGCCGCCCCACGGCCCCCACCCGCACCCAGATCGTCAAGGACAAGGGCGTCTGGCCGATGATCTCCGCCTCCTCCCCCCGGCTCTTCGAGGAGGCCATCGCGCGCTATGAAATCATCGTGCGCCGCGGCGGCTGGCCGCGCATCAAGCGCACCCGCATCATCGTGCCCGGCTCGAAGCGCAAGATCGTGCGCATCTTGCGCCGCCGCATGATGCTGGAAGGCTACCTGCCGCCCGATGCGGGCAACTCCAAACGCTTCGACGAGGCCCTGGCGCGCGCCGTGCAGCAATTCCAGCGCAACATGGGCCTGCGCCCCACCGGCTATGTGGATGAGGCCACCCGCAAGCAGCTCAATGTCTCGGCCATGGCCCGCCTGGAGACCCTCAAGGCCAATCTGCCGCGCGTGCTCTATGCCATGAAGGGCATCAGCGCGCGCTACATCGTCGTCAACATCCCCGCCGCCCAGCTCGAGGCGGTGGAGAACGGCCGCGTCTTCTCGCGCCACAATGTCATCGTCGGCATGCCCGACAGGCCCTCGCCCACCCTGATCTCCAGGGTCTCGGAAATCAACTTCAATCCCTACTGGACCTCGCCGGTCTCCATCGTCAAGAAGGACATCATCCCCAAGGCGCGCAAGTCCATCCGCTTCCTGAAGGACATGAACATCAAGATCTTCGACGGCTTCGGCGGCCCCGAGGTGGACCCGAAAACCATCGACTGGGACACCCTCGACCCCAAGCGCTATGTCTTCCGCCAGGAGCCCGGCGAAGGCAACGCCATGGCCTCGGTCAAGATCAGCTTTCCCAACAAGTATTCCGTCTACATGCACGACACGCCGACCCGCCAGCTGTTCAACGAGGGCCAGCGCTATTTCTCCTCCGGCTGCGTGCGCGTGGATCAGGTGCACATCCTCACCAACTGGATCCTGAACGGCCAGGACGGCTGGGACCGCAGCCGCATCGATGAGGTGGTCAAGTCCCGCCAGCGGCTGGATGTGCGCGTCCTCGATCCGCCCTCGGTGATCTTCATCTATCTCACCGCCTGGGTCACCGGCGACGGACAGGTGCATTTCCGCGATGACATCTACCACCTGGACGGCACCGGCTTCGTCGCCGGCCAGCCCGAGCCGGTGGAGAATCCGCGCTTCAGCGCCCACAACGGATGAATGAAAAGATATTCATGAATTGGAATTAATGCGGATTCTCACGTCTTTTCACGATATGGTGAACACATCACAAGAATGTGAGGCGGGCTCGCCTGTTGAGACAAGTCAAGGACAAGGGCGCCCATGATTCCGCAGGTTCCACGCACCGCCGGTGGGGTTGAGCACTGAACATTCGGGGAAAATCCGATGACCAAGCCTGATTACAAGAGCATCTTCAAGAAAGCCATCGCCGATCTGCACAAGGAGGGGCGCTACCGCTACTTCGCCCAGCTGCGCCGCACCTGCGGTGATTTTCCCCGCTCCAAGTATTACGACGGCAAGGGCAACGTGAAGGAGGTCACCGTCTGGTGCTCCAACGATTATCTCGGCATGGGCCAGCATCCCAAGGTGCTCGCCGCCATGCACGAGGCGGTGGACGACGTGGGCGCAGGCGCCGGCGGCACGCGCAACATCGCCGGCACTTCGTGGTATCACGTGGAGCTGGAAAAGGAGCTTGCCGATCTGCACGGCAAGGAGGCCGCCTTGCTGTTCAACTCCGGCTACATGGCCAACGAGGCCACCCTCGCCACCCTCGCCAGGCTGCTGCCCGGCCTCATCACCATCTCCGATTCTCTCAA
>JALSNA010000005.1 GCA_026987255.1 Hyphomicrobiales bacterium
TCAGCGGAAGGCCTGGATGCCGGTCTGGGCGCGGCCGAGGATCAGGGCGTGCATGTCCTGGGTGCCCTCGTAGGTGTTGACCGCTTCCAGATTGACCATGTGGCGCATGACGGGGAACTCGTCCGAGATGCCGTTGCCGCCCAGCATGTCGCGGGCGGTGCGGGCCACGTCCAGGGCCTTCAGGCAGTTGTTGCGCTTCATCAGCGAGATGGCCGGCGGGGCCAGGCGGCCTTCGTCCAGACCGCGGCCAAGCATGAGACAGCCGGACAGCCCCAGGGCAATGTCCGTCTGCATGTCCGCCAGCTTCTTCTGGATGAGCTGGTTGGCGGCCAGCGGGCGGGCGAACTGTTTGCGCTCCAGCACATAATCGCGGGCGGTGTGCCAGCAGGCCTCGGCCGCGCCCATGACGCCCCAGGCGATGCCATAACGGGCCTTGTTGAGGCAGCCGAAGGGGCCTTTCAGGCCGCGCACGCCGGGCAGCAGGGCGGCGGCGGGCACATGGACATCATCGAGCACGATCTCGCCGGTGACGGAGGCGCGCAAGGCCAGCTTGTTGGTGATTTTCGGGGCCGAATAGCCCCTGGCTCCGGCCTCGACGATGAAGCCGCCGATGGCCCCGTCCTCGTCCTCCAGCCTGGCCCAGACGATGGCGATGCCGGCGATGGGCGAATTGGTGATCCACATCTTGGAGCCGTTGAGCACATAGCCCTGGGCGGTGCGCCGGGCGCGCGTCTTCATGCCGGCCGGATCGGAACCGGCATCGGGCTCGGTGAGGCCGAAACAGCCGATCAGCTCGCCGCTGGCCAGTTTCGGCAGGTATTTGGCCTTCTGCTCATCGGAGCCATAGGCCTCGATGGGATACATGACCAGGGAGTTCTGCACGCTCATGGCGGAGCGGAAGCCGGAATCGATGCGCTCCACCTCGCGCGCCGCCAGGCCATAGGCCACATGGCTCATGCCGGAGCCGCCGTATTGGGGGCTGGTCATGATGCCGAGCAGGCCCATTTCGCCCATTTCGCGCATGATGGCCGGATCGAAGGATTCGGCGCGAAAGCCCTCCACGACGCGCGGCGCGAGTTGCCCGGCGGCGAAAGCGGCCAGCGCATCGCGGATCATGATCTCGTCTTCGCTCAGGGCGCTTTCCAGCCCCAGCGGGTCGGCCCAGTCAAATGTGCTCATGGATGCATGACTCCCGGATGGTCCAGACAGGGCGCAAGAATGCGCCACGGCGGGCTGGCGCGCAAGCCTTGCGGCCTCAGACCATGGTCAAATGACCTCAAGTGAGGCGCGGCATCAGATGCGCCCCCGGGCCTGGGCGGCGCCGAGGGGAAAGGTGCTCATGGGATCGTTCTGCTCGATGCGGGCCAGACGGCTTTCGATTTTCGCCACGTCGTCCTTCATGCGCGCCACCAGCGCGTCAACGGAGCAGAACTTCTCGTCGGGGCGGATGAAATCGACGAAATCCACCAGCAGATCGCGGCCGTAGAGATCGGCCTCGAAACCGGGCAGATAGACTTCCAGGAAACGCTCGTGGGTGTCAAAGGTGGGGCGCAGGCCGACATAGCCCGCGCCGCGCCAGCCGGAGGGATGGGCCGGGGCGGGCAGGCCTTTCGCGGCTTGCGCAGTGGCCGGGCGCACGCGCATGGCATAGATGCCCTCGCGCGGTTCGCAGCCGGCGGGCAGGCGGATGTTGGCGGTGGGAAAGCCGATGGCGCGGCCACGCCTGTCGCCCTTCACCACCTGGCCTTGCACCATCCACCAGTAGCCCAGCTCGTTGGCGGCGGCGCGCACATGGCCATGGCGCAGATGGGCGCGGATGGAGGAGGAGGCAAAGGGGGCGGCGTTGTCCTCATCGGCCACCTGCTCGATGATGGTGACGCCAAAGCCGTGTTTTGCCCCCAGCGTCTTCATCAGACCGGGATCGCCCTTGCGGCCATGGCCGAAGTGAAAGTCATAGCCGGTGACCACATGGGCGACGCGCATGCGCTCCACCAGATAGCGGCGGACGAAGTCCTGCGCCTCCATGGCCGCCATTTGCCTGGAAAAGGGCAGGACGGAGACGAAACCGCCGCCAAGGGCCTTGAGCAGGCGCGCCTTCATGGGCAAGGGCGTGAGGCGAAAGACCGGCTCATCGGGGCGGAACAGATCGCGCGGGTGCGGCTCCAGGGTCATCATGCCCCAGGGGGCCCCCAGATCCCTGGCCCTGGCGCGGGCGGCGGCGAGCAGCTGCTGGTGGCCGCGGTGCAGGCCGTCGAAATTGCCTATGGCCACCACCGCGCCGGTGCATTCGGGCGGGACATCCCCGTTGATGGTGAAGTGCCTGGCCATGTGTGCAGCTCCTCCCTCAGGCGCGGCCGGGCGCCAGGACGGTGGCCTCGCCGCGCAGCACCTGCTTGCCGCCCACCATGCAGCGGCAGGCAAAGGTGACGCGCTTGCGGCGGGTGTCGATCCCGGTGATCTCCACCTCGGCCTGCACCGTATCGCCGATGAACACCGGGGCGCGAAAGTGCAGGGACTGGGAAAGATAGACGGCGCCCCTGCCCGGCAGGCGGGTGCCCAGCAGGGCGGAGATGAGCGAGGCGGTGAGCATGCCATGGACCACCGGCTTGCCGAAGATGCCGGTGGCGGCATAGGCGGCATCGACATGGGCCGGGTTGACATCGCCGCTCAGGCGGGCGAAGGCCTCGACATCTTCCCGCGTGAAGGTGCGCTGCAATTGCGCCGTCATGCCCTCGCGCATGTCCTCGATGAAGACCTGGGCAACATCACTCATTTGCCTTCTCCGTTTTCCTTCCACACCAGGCGCTCCATGATGCCGGCCAGGTTCACCCCCGGCGCGGTCCTTTCGATCAGCTCCATGATGGCGGCCACGCCGCCCTTCAGAAGCTCCTCGTGGTGGATGCCGGTGGCGATGTAGAGCGCGGCGATGCCGAAATCGCGCGCCCCCAGGATGTCGGTGGCCAGGCCATCGCCAATGGCCATGATTTCGCTCTTGTCCACATTGCGCCCGGCGGCGTCGCGGGCCTTGCGCAGGCAGGCCTCGTAGATGGGCGGATGGGGTTTTCCGGCCATGATGACGCGGCCGCCCTCCTGCGCGTAGATGGCCGCCAGGGCGCCGCCGCAGGGGATGATGCGATCGCCATGCTGGACCTTCAGATCCGGGTTGGCGCAGACCAGATCGAGGTTGCGCGCCGCCAGGGCCCTGAGCATGCCGCGGTAATCCTCCGGCGATTCGCTCAGATCGTCATAGGGGCCGGAGCACAGGATGAGTTCGGCATCTTCCTCGCCGGTGAAGGTGACGGGGAGGCCTTCGCGCAGGTGGGCGTCCTTTTCCGGGCCCAGGTGAAAGACCCTGGCGCCGGCCCTGGCGCGGATCACCTCGCGGGTCACGTCGCCGGAGGTGACGATGGCATCCCAGCTTTTGCGCGGCACCTTCAGGCCGTCGAGCTGGGTTATCAGGGCCGGGGTGGGGCGCGGCGAATTGGTGATGAAAATGACGATGCCGCCATTTTCGCGATGGCGGATGAGGGCGGCGCAGGCGGCCTGATCGGCCTTGACGCCATTGTGCACCACGCCCCAGATGTCGCAAAACCACACCGGATAGCGCGCCGAGAGGGGGGAGACGTCTTGCAAGATGGCGGGAACCTTGTCTTGCGGCTGCTGTGCGCGGCTCATGGATGATCTGGCCCTGCTTGATGCGAAAAGGATGCGCATCCATGCCCCCGCGCCGGGGCGGCTGTCAAGGCATGCGTTCAAGGTTCACGCGGCGCTGCGCGGGCTGGCCCTGTGCCGGGGGGCGCTCATGCGCACGCGGCGCGGCGGCGAATAGAGCCGCCCGCGGGCCAGAGGAACGAGGGGCCGCAAACGGGCCTCGAATTGCGCCGTATCGACGCCGCTGGCGATGATCTGGAGCCCATGGGCGGCGATTTTCTCCAAAGTGGCGCGGCCTTCGCCTTGCAGGCTGTCCGCAAGGGTGCGCGGGCCCATGTCGAGATAGGCAAAACCGAGCTGGCGCAGGGCGGGGGCATCGATGAGATCCGGGTGGCACTGGCTGAGGCACAGACGCACGCCATTCTGGGCCAGCCAGGCCAGCCCCAAAGTGCCCTCCTCTCCGGCCAGGGAGAGGGTTTCCTGGGAGACATCGAGGGTAAGGCCGCTGGCCAAGTCGCGGTTTTCGATCATGAAGGCCTGCAGATCGTCACGGAAGGTGCGGGAGGAGAGAGAAGTGCGCGACAGCGGGCAGATGACCGAAGCCTGGCGCCCCCTGGCGCGCAGGCGGCGCAGGAAATCCACCGCGTGGCGCAGGGCTTCCATGTCGAGCTTTTCGGCGATGCCCAGCCGCGCGGCGCGGGCCTGGGCCTTGGCGGCGAGGAAGATCCGCCCATCACGGGCCGCCAGCGCCGGAGCGGCGCGATAAAGAGCCGTGCGGCGGGCGCGCACATCCACCACCGGCTCCATGTAAAGGCGGAAACCGTGCAGGCCTGGCGCTTCGGGCCGCAGGCGCAGCGGGGTGGGCGCAGGGCCCTGATGGGCCGCCTTTTGGCGATGGGGCGGCTTTTCGGGCCGGGGCGCGGGGCCGGGCATGGCCGGATGCGGGCGGTTGTCCGCTTGCGCCGCACCGGCCCCTCCGGTCTGCGGAGCGGGAGCAGGTCCATGGAGAGGTTGTCCATGCGGCGCGGATTTGTCCCGCGGCGTCTTGGCGGCAAAGGGTCTTGCGGAATTCGCACCCGGGCGCACGGCGGATGGCGCGGGCGCGCGGGGTTTGGCGGGTGTCTGCGGGCCGGTCCGGGCCGGTTTCGCGGAGGGTGTTTTCGTGCGCCGGGGAGCCGCAGCGGCCTTTGCATCGGCGCTGCCCTCCAGGCGCTCAAGGCGCTGGCGCAAGCCGTGCACCTCCTTGCGCAGACCGCCGAAGAGGCGCATGACATCGGCAAGGCGGCGCATGGCGTCATGCCTGTCATGGCCGCCCGCGCCGGCGAGAAAGAGAATCTGCGCCGCGGCCAGCAAAAGGAGCGAAATCAGCAAGACCGGGGCCAGGGACAGACCACGGCTCCAGGCCCAGACGGAGAAGGCCGCCGCCGCCACACTCAGGGCCATGGGCAGATAGATGAAGAAAAATGCGCGCATCAGGGCCTTCATGCCCCAGACCTCCCGCCAGATTGCCAAATGAGCAGCATCCCCATCGCCGCCTGCCCCAAAAGCGCAGGCCCGCATCCAATACAACCGGTTGCACCCTGCCGCGCGCACCCTACTCCCGGGGCAGAAGAAATTCAAGCCTGAGGGCTTTCCTTGCGGACGATCGCGGTGCATATTGTCTCTTGAGCGGGGGCTCATCCATCGTGGAGGCATTCTCATGCACCTGACCCATGCGCGCGCGGCGCTGGCGGCCGCCCTCGTTTCCGTTCTTGCCGCAACTTCCGCCCAGGCCGGCCCGGCGGCGGAGAAGATGGCGCAAGGCGAGGCGCTGCTGGCGCAAGGCAAACCGGCCACGGCCCTGAAAGTGGCGCGGGAGGCCTTCGACCTGCTTTGGAACAAGATGCCTTTCACCATTGTCTATGCCACCTTCTCGGACAAGAAGGCCACAGGCTATGGCATCTTCAATCCGCGCAAGTCCAATGCCTACAAGGCGGGCGACACCATCTATCTTTATGTCGAGCCCAAGGGGTTCGGCATGAAGGAGGTGAAGAAGGGCATCTTCACCATCCAGATGGTCACCGACCTGATGGTGAAGAAGAAAAACGGCACGGTGGTGGTGGACAAGAAGGGCTTCGGCAAGTTCCGGCTCAC
>JALSNA010000006.1 GCA_026987255.1 Hyphomicrobiales bacterium
TGATGGCGGGGCTGCACATCATCAAGTACATGGATGATCTCTCCGACGAGGAGGTCTGCCGCCGTTTTGTGGAGAACCCCTATTACCAATACTTCTGCGGTGAAGAGTTCTTCCGGCACGATTTGCCACTTGATCGCTCCTCCATGACCCGCTGGCGTCAGCGGCTGGGGGAGGAGAAGATGCAGGCGCTGTTGCAGGAGAGCCTGGCGTGTGCGGTGCGCTTGGGCGCGGCGAAGCCTTTCGAGTTCACGCAGGTGGTGGTGGACACCACGGTGCAGGAGAAGAACGTCGCTCATCCCACCGATGCGAAGCTGGCCTACAGGGCGCGGGAGCGACTGGTGAAGCTGGCGAAGAAGCACGGATTGAAGCTGCGGCAGAGCTATGTTCGGGTTGGCAAGAAGGCGTTGATCAAGCAGCAGCGCTACGCTCATGCGAAGCAGTTCAAGCGGGCGAGACGGGAGTTGCGCAAGCTGAAGACGTGGCTGGGGCGGGTGATCAGGGACATTGAGCGGCAGATTGCAGGGGACAAGACGCTACAGGACACCTTCCGGCGGGAGCTGTGGAAAGCGCGGCGGGTATTGGAGCAGAAGCCACGTGATGGCAAGGGGCGGCATGTGTATGCCCTGCACGCGCCGGAGGTGGAATGCATCGGCAAGGGCAAGAGCCACAAGCCGTGGGAGTTTGGGGTAAAGGTCTCGGTGGCCACCACCATCAGGCGCTCACGGGGTGGCCAGTTCGTGGTGCATGCCATGGCGCTGCCCGGCAAACCCCATGACGGCCATACGCTGCGCACGGTGTTACCGGAGATCGAACGGCTGGTGGGGGCGCCGGTGCAGCGAGTGCTGACCGATGCCGGCTATCGCGGCCACAAGCTGCCCAGCCCATGGAAGTTCAAGGTCTTTGTTGATGGCCAGAAGCGACGCATGACCAAGGCCATCAGGCGATTGATGAAACGACGGGCTGCGGTGGAACCGGTCATCGGTCATCTGAAGGCAGAGCACAGGATGGGCCGCAACTACCTGGCGCACAGGATGGGCGATGCCATCAACGCCATCCTGGCTGCGGTCGGATACAACTTCCGCCTGCTGCGGCGCTTCATCGCCCAGCTTCTTTTGCGCCTTATCCAGATATACCTGTTCGGCCTTGCACAACGGCG
>JALSNA010000007.1 GCA_026987255.1 Hyphomicrobiales bacterium
GGCGCCCGGGAGGGGGCACGGGCCTTTCTTTGTGCGCTGAAACGCTTCGCACCGGCCCACTCCCCCTCCCAACCACCCAGAATTGTGGCAAGGCGGTTGGGAGGGGGAGTGGGCCTTATTTTTTGCGCTGGAGCGCGGGCCGGTTTTTCTGGCGGATTTCGGGCGGCAATGAGGCCGCAAAGCCTTGTGGCTTTGCGGCCTCGTTTTCATGCCCCCTGTGCTTGCCTTATGCCAGGGCGGCGAGCAGCAGCAGGGCGACGATGTTGGTGATCTTGATCATCGGGTTGACGGCCGGGCCGGCGGTGTCCTTGTAGGGATCGCCGACGGTGTCACCGGTGACGGAGGCCTTGTGGGCATCGGAGCCCTTCTTGTGGGTCACGCCGTCCTTGTCGGTGAAGCCATCCTCGAAGCTCTTCTTGGCGTTGTCCCAGGCGCCGCCGCCGGTGGTCATGGAGATGGCGACGAAAAGGCCGGTGACGATGACGCCCAGCAGCATGGCGCCCAGGGCGGCAAAGGCATTGGACGCCCCGGCGATCAGGTAGACCACGTAAAAGACCACGATGGGCGAGAGCACCGGCAGCAGCGAGGGGATGATCATCTCCTTGATCGCCGCCTTGGTGAGCATGTCAACGGCGGTTCCGTAATCGGGCTTTTCGGTGCCTTCCATGATGCCGGGCTTTTCGCGGAACTGGCGGCGCACCTCCTCGACCACGGCGCCACCGGCGCGGCCCACGGCGGTCATGGCGATGCCGCCGAAGAGGAAGGGCAGCAGGCCGCCAAAGAGCAGACCGGCCACCACGTAGGGGTTGGAGAGCGAAAAGTCCACGTTCACGCCCTTCAGCAGGGATCCGTCCCCGGCGTGCTGGGAGAAATACTTCAGATCCGAGGTATAGGCGGCAAAGAGCACCAGGGCGCCCAGACCGGCGGAGCCGATGGCATAGCCCTTGGTGACCGCCTTGGTGGTGTTGCCCACCGCGTCCAGGGCATCGGTGGTCACGCGCACATCCTCGGGCAGGCCGGACATCTCGGCGATGCCGCCGGCATTGTCGGTGACCGGGCCGAAGGCGTCCAGGGCCACCACCATGCCGGCCAGCGACAGCATGGTGGTCACGGCGATGGCGATGCCGAACAGACCGGCCAGCTTGAAGCTGATGATGATGCCGAAGATGATGATCAGGGCCGGAAGCGCCGTGGCCTCCAGGGAGACGGCCAGGCCCTGGATGACGTTGGTGCCGTGGCCGGTGACCGAGGCCTGGGCAATGGCGCGCACGGGGCGGTATTCGGTGCCGGTGTAATATTCGGTGATCCAGATGATCAGGCCGGTGATGACCAGGCCGATGAGGCCGGAGTAGAACAGATGGCGGCCGGTGAAGGTCACGCCGTCAACGGTCTTGAACTCCGTGGAGCCGCCCAGCCAGCCCCAGACGATGATGCCCAGGGCAATGGCGGAAAAGACCGCCGTGGCGATGAAGCCCTTGTAGAGCGCGCCCATGATGGAGTTGTTGGAGCCCAGCTTGACGAAGAATGTTCCCAGGATGGAGGTGATGACGCCGGAGGCGGCGATGATGAGCGGGAAAAGCATCATCTTGGTGGCCGCCTCGCCGGTGAAGTAGATGGCGGCGAGCACCATGGTGGCGACCACGGTGACGACATAGGTCTCGAACAGGTCGGCGGCCATGCCGGCACAGTCGCCGACGTTGTCGCCCACATTGTCGGCGATGGTGGCGGGGTTGCGCGGATCGTCCTCGGGGATGCCGGCCTCGACCTTGCCCACCAGATCGCCGCCAACGTCGGCGCCCTTGGTGAAAATGCCGCCGCCGAGGCGGGCGAAGATGGAAATCAGCGAGGCGCCGAAGCCCAGGGCCACCATGGCGTCGATGACCTCGCGGTCACCGGGGGCATGGCCCAGCAGGCCGGTGAGCACCCAGAAATACCCGGCCAGGCCGAGAAGCGCCAGACCGGCGACCAGAAGGCCGGTGACGGCGCCGGACTTGAAGGCTATGTCCAGCCCGGCGGCCAGGGAGCTCGATGCCGCCTGGGCGGTGCGCACATTGGCGCGCACCGAGACCATCATGCCGATGATGCCGGCCAGGCCGGAGAAGATCGCGCCGATGGCAAACCCGATGGCGGCCAGCCAGGAGAGGGCGAAGCCGACGATGACGAAAACCACCACGCCGACGATGGCGATGGTGGAATATTGCCGCGTCAGATAGGCCGAGGCGCCCTCGCGGATGGCGGCGGCAATCTCGCGCATGCGCTCGTTGCCGGCATCGGCGGCCAGAACCGCCTTGATGCTGTAGATGGCGAACAGGATCGTGAGCACCGCGGCCCCGATGACAATCCACAATGTCGAACTCATGATTTTCCCTCTTGGTTGTGCGAAACCCTTAGGCAGAGGGTGAATGACTCCGTGCAACAGATGCAAAAAATGGCCGCGCGCGGCCGGGAGCTTTCGCCCTTCCCCTCCTCAACGTCTGGGCGGAAGATGCCAAAAGATGAATGTAATAGCAACCATGATTGGTCTTCAGGCCAAGGGACGGAAGAAAAAAGGCGCGCCTTTTTGATTCAGGTCAAGAAACCCCGGGCATGCCGCGGCCTGTTGCCTTGGCATTTGGGGGCTTGAAAAACGCTGGCGCGTCCATCCTCACCCCCTGCCGGCCCGCAAGATGCCGGCGCGTGCGGTTTTCGAGGGCGCCTTCCTTGCCTCAGGCGCGCGCCAGGGCGCGCAGCACGGCGCGGTAGCGGCGCATGGCGGGGCGCTTCATGATGGCGGCGGCAAGGGGGCCGCTGAGCATCCACAGGCCCCAGGCAATGGCGATCCCGGCCATGGCGTCCACGGCATAATGCCAGCCCAGCCAGACGGAGCCGGTCATGATGAAGCCGGCATAGATGGTGGCGGCCCAGCCCAGCTTGCGGCCCAGTTTCCATGCATAGAGCGCCATGAGCGTGGCCTGGGCATTGTGCATGGAGGGAAAGGCCGACATGCCACCCAGCTCCACCCTTTTCATCTCGAAAAGGCTCCACAGGGCATCTTGCTTCTCCAGCGCCCAGACGGGCAGCACCTGGTTGAAGGCATGCAGCTTGTTCATCAGTGGCGCATAGACATCAGGGGACAGCCCAAGCCTGCCGTAAAAGGCCGGACCGGCAGAGGAAAAGAGCGTCGCCAGCAGGGAGCCGCCGATGCTCCAGGCGAGCATGAAGGACAAAAGATAGCGCACGTCGGCTTGCGTGATGGTGCGCGAGATGGCCACGCTGATCAGGCTGCCGAGAAAGAGAAAGAACCAGAAATTGTAGACGAAATTGATGATGAAGGTGACATAGGCATTGCCCAGCAAAGGCTCCAGCAGGCGCCAGGGATCATGCCCGGCGAAGAGGGCCTTGTCGAGATGAGCAAAGGTGGCGTCCCAGCCATAAGGGTTGATGAGCGGGATGTTGCCTTTCAGTTCGGTGAAGGTGAACATGAAGAGAATGAAGGCCGGATAGATGACGGCGAAGTTCAGCAAGGCGGCGCGATTGGCGAAAACCTCCTTCAGATCGCGCGCCAGCTGCAAGGTGGGGCTTTTGGGGTTTTCATGGCGGATATAGACCCAGATGCGCCGGAAGATGAAAATGACCCCATAGGCGAAGAGGAACATCAGGGCGGAGAGAAAGGCCAGCGGAATGCTGTAGGGCACATGGTGGGGAACAAAGGCCCACAACAGACGCGAAATGATGAAGTATAGCACAGCGAAGGCCGGAATGGGCCACAGGGCGGCATAGGCCAGGCGCAGATTTTCGCGCAGCGCGCTTGCGCCGCCTTGCACCGCGCCGGGAAGGGTTTCCAGCGCCACCGATGGATTGCCGTTGCTCATCTGCCAACGCCCCGCTCGTTGTTTTCCTTGCCGCCCGTGACATGGGCACGGGCAGGCCGGGATCGTAGCTCGCAGGATTTAAGATATGCTGAATGCATCCCTTATTGGCGCGCGGCGGCTGCCGGGCGGGTTTTCAGCACCAGCCAGGCCAGGCCAAGGGCGGCCAGGGCGAGCATGGGGAAGAGCGAGTAATTGACCGCGCTCCAGCCGAAGGCATCGAGCAGTTGCCCGGAGGCGAAGGAGGTCAGCGCAACGGTGGCGAAGACGGCGAAATCGTTCAGTCCCTGCACCCTGGCGCGCTCGGCGGGGCGGTGGCAATCGGTGACCATGGTGGTGGCGCCGATGAAGGCGAAGTTCCAGCCCAGGCCGAGCAGCACCAGGCCGAAGCCGAAGTTCTCCATGCGCAGGCCGGTCAGGTTGACGATGGCCGCCAGGGCGTTGAGAACCAGGCCGATGGCGATGATGCGCTCCGCGCCATGGCGGGCGATGAGCGCGCCGGTCATGAAGGAGGGGATATACATGGCCAGGACATGCCACTGGATGACCCAGGCGGACTGATCGGCGCTCAGCCCGCAGCCGACCATGGCCAGGGGGGTTGCGGTCATCAACAGGTTCATCATGCCATAGGCCATCATGCCGGTGAGAATGGCGGCCAGAAGACGCGGCTGGCGCAAAAGCTCGCCCATGGGCCGGGCCGGCTCGCGGGTGGCCAGCTGCTCCACGGTGGGCAATGGCAGGTGGATGAAGCCCAGGACGATCAGGGCGATCATGGTGAAGACCCCGGCGGCGGCGAAATTTCCCGCAAAGGAGACCGGGGCGAAGAGCTCGCGGGTGTTCATCACCAGGATGGGGCCGAAAACGGCCCCGGCGATGGAGCCGGTGAGCACCCAGGAGACCACCTTGGGGCGCAGGGCGTGGGAGGCGGTGTCGGCGGCGGCGAAACGGTAATACTGGGCAAAGGCCTGATAGCCGCCCTGCAGCATGGTGGCGGCGCAAAAGAGCGCGAAATTGCGCTCGAAAATGGCATGGACGGCGAGCATGGCCGCCGCCAGCCCGGCGAAGGCCCCGAGCATGAAGCCGGCGCGGCGGCCGATGCGGCCCATGATCATGGCGGCGGGGAAGGTCAAGATGGCGGTGCCGATGATGTAGGTGGTGATGGGCAAGGTGGCCCAGCGCGGCTGGGGCGCCAGCAGCACCCCTGCCAGGGAGGCGGTGGCGAACATGTTGATGGAGGCCACCGAATAGAGCGCCTGGGCGATGGTCAGGATGCGGGCATTGTAGCGCGCCAGATCGTCATCGGCATGATCCGGCGCGGGCTCCGGCATGTCGTCCGTATCGGGTATGAGAACATCGGTCATGGAACATCCTGCCGCAGCTTCCTGCTCAAGGCCGACTCATCGCACACAAGCCCTTGCCCCGCCAAGGGCTTTCGTCCGTCCTTTTTGTCGCGTTCCTCTCCCCGGAAAGAGCGGCCGGACGCGGAAGGACGCCACCAGAAGGAATTGCCTGACACCTTTCTGCCGGGGGCTTTTGGGAATGCGGGCGGCGTGGTATGCACGCAAGCAGGTTCTACTGTATGGAGACCACAGATGCGCTGTCCGTTCTGTTCGTCGGAGAACACGCAGGTGAAGGATTCGCGGCCGGCGGAGGATGGGGCGGCCATTCGCAGGCGCAGGCAGTGCGCCGATTGCGGCGGGCGCTTCACCACCTTCGAGCGGGTGCAGCTGCGCGAGCTCATGGTGCTCAAGCGCTCGGGCAAGCGGGCGCCCTTCGACCGCGACAAGCTGACCCGCTCGGTGCGCATCGCGCTGCGCAAGCGCGAGGTGGAGCCGGAGCGCATCGAGCGGATGATCTCCGGCATCGTGCGCCAGCTGGAGAGCCG
>JALSNA010000008.1 GCA_026987255.1 Hyphomicrobiales bacterium
AGGCGGTGCTCGGCAGTCCCCTCACCACCGCGGCCAATAAGGATGCGCCCAGCGCCCCCGGCCAGCTGAGCAGCCATTATGCCCCGCGCGCCCGGCTGCGCCTCGATGCCTCCGCCCCCCGCCAAGGCGAGGTCTATCTGGCTTTCGGCCCCGGTGCGCCCAGGGGCGTGCCAGGCCTCAATCTCTCGGCCAGCGGCGATCTGAACGAGGCGGCGGCCAACCTCTTTGCCTATTTGCGCATTCTGGACGATACTGGTGTGGAGGTGATCGCGGTGGCCCCCGTGCCCGGTGAGGGATTGGGCGAGGCCATCAATGACCGCCTGGCGCGCGCCGCCGCCCCCAGGCCGGGAGAGGACAGCTCATGAGCATACGGGAACCGGACAGTTTTTCGCCGCCGTCATCGCAGGTTCTGGAGGCCTTCGCCGCCATCATCGGCCCTCAGAACATGCTCACCGATGCCCGCGCCATGGCCCCCTATCTGCGCGAATGGCGCGACAGATACACCGGCCGGGCGGCCGCCGTGCTGCGGCCCGGCTCGCAAGAGGAGGTCAGCGCCATTCTCCGCCTGGCCAGCGCCCATGACGTGGCCATCGTCCCGCAAGGCGGCAACACCGGCCTGGTGGGCGGCCAGATCCCTTTCGAGCACGGGGCGGAGGTGGTGCTGTCGCTGTCGCGCCTGAACCGCATCCTCAGCGTCGATACGGACAACGATTCGATGAGTCTGGAAGCCGGGGTCATCCTCGCCGATGCCCAGGCGGCGGCGCGCACCGCCGGGCGGCTGTTCCCCCTGTCTCTGGCGGCGGAGGGCTCGTGCCAGATCGGCGGCAACCTGGCCACCAACGCCGGCGGGGTCAATGTCATCGCCTATGGCACGGCGCGCGCCCAGTGCCTGGCCCTGCGCGCCGTCCTGGCCTCGGGCGAGGTGGCCGGCTCGCTGTCGGGGCTGCGCAAGGACAACACCGGCTATGACCTGCGCGATGTCTTCATCGGCTCGGAGGGCACCTTGGGCATCATCACCGCCGCCACCATGCGCCTTTATCCGGCCATCACCGATCGCGCCGCCGCCTTCATCGCTGCGGAGGATGTCCGCTCCATCGTCGAGCTTGTGCATTTCACCCGCCAAAGGGCCCTCTGCGCCCGTCTG
>JALSNA010000009.1 GCA_026987255.1 Hyphomicrobiales bacterium
TGACCGGGTCCGTCTTCTCCGATTTCGGCACTGTTTTCGATGCGCCGGAAACCAGTCTTGGCGACAAGCCGAAGCTGCGCGCCTCGGTGGGCGCTGGCGTGATCTGGAAATCGCCGTTCGGGCCCTTGCGGCTGGATGTGGCCTATGCGGTCAAGAAAGCCAGCTATGACAAGGACGAGCTGATCCAGTTCGGCGTCGGCACCAAGTTCTGAAAAACCGGGCGGGTCCGCCGGGAGACATCATGAGCGAAAAGAAACTGGACAGCGCCGATCTGGCGCGGATCAAGGAAATCTTGCCGCACCGCGATCCCATGCTGCTCATCGACCGGGTGGAGGAGATGGATGGCGAATCCTCCGCCGTGGGCTACAAGCATGTGACCGGCGATGAGGTTTTTCTCAAGGGTCATTTCCCCGGCAAGCCGGTGTTTCCCGGCATGCTGCTGCTGGAGGCCATGGCGCAGACGGCCGGCGTCATGGTGCTGGCCCACAAGGGCATCCGCGCCGCTGATTCCCTGGTCTATTTCGTCTCCGTGGACAAGGCGCGCTTCCGCCGCCCCGTGGTGCCCGGCGAGACGGTGCGCTTCGATGTGAAAACCATCAAGGGACGGCGCAATATCTACTGGTTCGATTGCACCGCCAGGGTGGGCGATGAAATCTGCGCCCAGGCGGTGGTTTCGGCCATGCTGGCGGAAGATCCGGAAAAGATTGCGGCGCGCCAGCAGGGGGGCTGAGGTCATCCGGCCAGTTTGTCCACTTCGATGAGACAGGGCGGGAAAATCGCCCGGGCGCATGGACAGGTGCGCGGCGCGGGGGTATAGACACGGGCGGTGCATTCGCAACCCTTTTTTCAGGACATTCCAGACATGACCGCTATCAAACGCATCCATGGCCGCGAGGTTCTCGACAGCCGCGGCAATCCCACCGTTGAAGTCGATGTCATTCTCGAAAGTGGCGTCATGGGCCGCGCCATGGTGCCGTCGGGGGCCTCCACGGGGCAGCACGAGGCGGTGGAGCTGCGCGATGGCGACAAGCACCGCTACGGCGGCAAGGGGGTGCTGCGGGCGGTGACGGCCATCAATGGCGAGATCTTCGAAAAGCTCCAGGGCATGGATGGGCTCGACCAGCGGGCCATCGACCAGGCGATGATCGATCTGGACGGCACGCGCAACAAGGGCAGGCTTGGGGCCAATGCGCTGCTGGGCGTCTCGCTGGCGGTGGCGCGGGCGGCGGCGGCGTCGCGGCAGCTGCCGCTTTATGCCTATCTGGGCGGGCCCAATGCCCATGTCATGCCGGTGCCGATGATGAACATTCTCAATGGCGGCGTGCATGCGGACAATCCGATCAATTTTCAGGAGTTCATGATTGCGCCGGTGAATGCGCCTTCCATGCATGAAGCGGTGCGCATGGGGGCGGAGGTCTTTCACGCCCTCAAGGCGGCGCTGAAAAAGGGCATGTACAACACCAATGTCGGCGATGAAGGCGGTTTTGCGCCCAATCTGTCGGGCATCAAGAAGGCGCTGGATTTCATCATCGAGGCCATCGAAACGGTGGGTCTGAAGCCGGGCGATGACATGTGGATCGCGCTCGATCCGGCCTCGAGCGAGTTCTATTCCGACGGCGTCTATCACATGAGCGGCGGCAAGACCAGGGTGCTGGATTCCAAGGGCATGGTGGACTATCTGGAATCGCTGGTGAACCAGTATCCCATCTATTCCATCGAGGATGGCCTGGCGGAAGATGACTGGGAGGGCTGGCAGCAGCTCAACATGCGCATCGGGGACCGGGTGCAACTGGTGGGCGACGATCTGTTCGTGACCAATACCGAGCGGCTGGCCTATGGCATCGAGAAGGATGCGGCCAACGCCATTCTCATCAAGCTGAACCAGATCGGCACCCTGTCGGAGACCATGGACGCCATCGAGATGGCGCACCGGGCCGGCTGGCGCTGCGTGATCTCGCATCGCTCCGGCGAGACGGAGGACACCTTCATCGCCGATCTGGCGGTGGCCACCAATGCCGGGCAGATCAAGACCGGCTCGCTGTGCCGCTCGGAGCGCATCGCCAAATACAACCAGCTGATGCGCATCGAGGAGGCGCTGGGCACGCAGGCGCGTTATGCCGGCAAGACCGTCCTCATGCACAGGCATGGCAAGCCGGCCGGGTGAGCTTAACAGGGCGTTAACCGGATTGCGGCAATTTGCTGGGGGCGGGGCCAGACGTGGCCGCGCCCCTTTCTTCATTGGTCAACCGGCTTTGCGATGCACGGAAACAGGACAAAATTGCTGATCACGGTGGCCTGTCTGGGGGCCTATGCCTTCTTTGTCTGGCATGCGCAATTTGGCGCGCGCTCCTTTGCCTATCAGCGTTCGGTGCAGGAAAAACTCGCCCTGGCCAAGATCGAACTGGATCAGATAACGGCGCGGCGCAAGGCCCTGCAGGCGCATGTGCGTCTGCTCAGGCCGGAGAGTCTGGATGCCGACATGCTGGATGAGCAGGCGCGCAGAATGCTGGGATTTGCGCGCCCGGATGAAGTGGTCAGCCTCTCCGGCAGGTGAAAAATCCGGAGCACCTTCAGGTGAATAAACCAAAATCCGGTTAATTTTTGAAAAATCCATATAAAACATGCATCTAAGCGTGTATCCTCATCGGGACTAAGTGATTGGCCGAATCTGCGGGCGCGCTTTTGCGGAGCCCCACTGAGCGAGGATGAGGTGCATGGCGAGGAAAACGGCAAGCGCGGCGAAAAGGCCCGCGGCCCCACGCAAGGCTGCGCGCAAGAGCCGCAAGAGGGCGCCCGCGGTGGCGGACTTCACCAGGGATGAGGAGTTTGCCGCCCTGCGCACCATGTTGCTGGTGCGCCGTTTCGAGGAAAAGGCCGGGCAGCTCTATGGCATGGGGCACATCGGCGGCTTTTGCCATCTCTACATCGGCCAGGAGGCGGTGGTCACCGGCGTGTTCATGGCGCGCCGCGCCGATGACGAGGTCATTACCTCCTACCGCTGCCATGGCCATGCCATCGTTTCGGGGGCCGATCCGAAGGCGGTCATGGCGGAGCTCACCGGGCGCGCCGGGGGCATTTCCCATGGCAAGGGCGGCTCCATGCACATTTTCAACACCGCCGGGCATTTCTGGGGCGGGCACGGGATCGTCGGGGCGCAAGTGCCCCTGGGCACCGGGCTTGCCTTTGCACGGCGTTATGGCGGATCGGATCAGGTGTCCTTGACCTTCTTCGGCGAGGGGGCGGCCAACCAGGGGCAGGTCTACGAGAGCTTCAACATGGCCTCCATCTGGAAGCTGCCGGTGGTCTATGTCATCGAGAACAACCGCTATGCCATGGGCACGGCGGTGACCCGCTCGGCGGCGCGGCCGGAGGAGCTTTACATGCGCGGGGCCGCCTTCGGCATTCCCGGCGAGCAGGTGGACGGCATGGACGTGCGCGCCGTCAAGGCGGCGGCGGAGCGGGCCATCGCCCATGCGCGGAGCGGCAAGGGGCCCTATATCCTGGAGATGCAGACCTATCGCTACCGGGGGCATTCGATGTCCGATCCGGCCAAATACCGCACCCGCGAGGAGGTGCAGAAAATGCGCCAGGAGCACGACCCCATCGAGCAGGTCAAGAGGCGGCTTCTCGACAAGGAGTGGGCGAGCGCGGAGGATCTCAAGGAGGTGGATGCGCAGGTGCGCAAGATCGTCACGGCGGCGGCCGAGTTCGCCACCAGCGCGCCCCAGCCGGCAGATGAAGAGCTGTGGACGGATGTTTATGCGCAAGCGGGGAGGGGATAAGCATGGCGACGACCATTCGCATGCCGGCGCTTTCGCCCACCATGGAGCATGGCAAGCTGGCCAGGTGGCTGGTGAAAGAGGGCGAAAGGGTCGCCCCCGGCGACGTGATCGCCGAGATCGAGACCGACAAGGCCACCATGGAGGTGGAAAGCGACGATGGCGGCGTGGTGGCCAGGCTGCTGGTGGATGAAGGTGCCCAGAACGTGCCGGTGGGCGCGCCCATTGCGGTGATCGCCGAAGAGGGCGAGGCCCTCGACGAAGCAGCGCTGGAGGCGGCGCCGGCTCCGGCCGGGGCGCCGCGCGGCGCCGGTCAGGCGGATGCGCCTGCGCCCGCCGCCCCACAGCCTGAGCCTGCGCCACAAGCCGCTGCGCCACAAGTGGCCGCGCCGCAGGTGGCGGTCTCGGCGGCGCCACAAGTGGCCGCGCCGGGGGATGGCGGGCCCGATCCTGCGCGCAATCTGTCGATCACGGCCCCGCCCATGACCGATCCGGTTTATGGCGATGATGTGACCTTCAAGGAGATGACTGTGCGCGAGGCATTGCGCGATGCCATGGCGGAGGAAATGCGGCGCGACGAGGCGGTGTTCCTCATGGGTGAGGAAGTGGCGCAATACCAGGGGGCCTACAAGGTCTCGCAAGGATTGCTGGAGGAGTTCGGCGAGCGCCGGGTGGTGGATACGCCGATCACCGAATACGGCTTTAGCGGGCTGGGCGTTGGCGCGGCCTTCGCCGGGCTGAAGCCGATCATCGAATTCATGACCTTCAATTTCGCCATGCAGGCCATTGACCACATCATCAATTCGGCGGCCAAGACGCTTTACATGTCCGGCGGGGCGCTGGCCGTGCCGGTGGTCTTCCGCGGCCCCAACGGAGCGGCGGCGAGGGTGGCGGCGCAGCATTCGCAGGATTATTCGGCCTGGTATGCGCATGTGCCGGGGCTGAAGGTCATCGCGCCCCATTCGGCGGCGGATGCCAAGGGACTGCTCAAGGCGGCCATCCGCGACCCCGGCCCGGTGGTCTTTCTGGAAAACGAGCTGCTCTACGGGCACAAGTTCCCGGTGCCGCAGGTGGAGGATCATGTCTTGCCCATCGGGAGGGCGCGCATCGCGCGGGTGGGGACGGACGTGACCATCGCCGCCTATTCCATGGGCATGGAATATGCGCTCGCTGCGGCCGGCATGCTGGCGGAGGAAGGGATTTCCGCCGAGGTCATCGATCTGCGCTCGCTGCGGCCGCTGGATGTTCCGGCCATCGTCGAGAGCGTGAAGAAGACCAACCGTCTGGTGACGGTGGAGGAGGGCTGGCCGGTGTGCTCCATCGGGGCGGAGATCGCCCGGCGGGTCATGCAGGAGGCTTTCGACTGGCTGGATGCGCCGGTGCTGACGGTGAACGGAAAGGACGTGCCCATGCCCTATGCCGCCAACCTGGAGAAACTGGCCCTGCCCACGGCGCAAGACGTGGTGGATGCGGCCCATTCGGTGCTTTACCGCTAAAGGAGGCGAACCCATGGCCATATCCATATTCATGCCGGCGCTTTCGCCCACCATGGAGCATGGCAAGCTGGCCAGGTGGCTGGTGAAAGAGGGCGAGAGGGTCACCCCCGGCGACGTGATCGCCGAGATCGAGACCGACAAGGCGACCATGGAGGTGGAGGCCACCGACGAGGGCATCATGGCGAAAATCCTGGTGCCGGAGGGAACCGGCGAGGTGGCGGTGGGCACGCCCATCGCGGTGCTGGCCGAAGAGGGCGAGGATGTCGGTTTGGTGGAGGTTCCCGCTGCCATGCAGGGCGCCGCGCCGGCGCAAGCGGACGGGCCTTCCGCGCAAGAGGGGGCGGCTGGCGGGGCGGCAAGGGAGACGGCCGGGGCAGGGCGGATGCCTGTGGCGGATAATGCGGCCCCGGCGGGCGGGCGGATTTTCGCCACTCCGCTGGCGCGGCGGCTGG
>JALSNA010000010.1 GCA_026987255.1 Hyphomicrobiales bacterium
CCATGTCGATGGTGATGTCCTCGCGCTTGCGCCAGCCGACGGCCAGCCAGGGATTGGACGGGGTGAACTGGAAATAGGGCCGGTTGTTGATCACCGTCACCTTGTCTTCCGGCCGGATGGCCTCCTTAAGCTCATAGGCGGTGGGGATGCCCCCGATGCCAGATCCCATGACGACGATATGGGCCATGTGCTTCTTCCTCTCCTGGTCTTTTCGGTTTTGCGCCGCCGCGGACGCTTTTCGCATGCCGCAAGATGCGAACATACATAGAATTTTTTCTATATGTAAACCTCACACCCCCGTGAAGGCAAGCGACAACACGCCGCAAGAAGCCGGCCTGTGGAGAGTTTCCCGCCTGATGCGGCAGCCCCGTGGGGTTTACGCTCATGGCCGCCCGCTGACCCGGTCATTGGCGGCGCGGATTTCGTCCGGCCAGCGGCTCTTGATATAGGACAGAACGGCGATGATCTGGCCATCGCTCAGCTGGCCGGAGAACCCCGGCATCCTGCCGCCGCGCATCATGGTGCCCTGTTTGGTGATCATGAGCAGCATTTTCTCCGGATGGTGCCATGTGTGGCCGGAGGCGTCATGGGCCGGGGCCTTGCCGGCAGTGGTCCGCCAGCCCGGCTCGCCCTGCAAGGCCGGGCCATGACAGGCGGCGCAATTGGCGCGGTAGATCCTGCGCCCTTGCGCCACCAGCGCGGCATCGTCCGGGCGCAGGATCTGCGCGCCGGCCTTGCCGCCGCCTCTAGGGCGTAGACCCATAAACCCTGCACCGCCAGCGTGAATATCGCGAAATATCAGTGGCTTGCGACGCGCCGTCAATAGTGGTTCTATTGGCAAGCGGCGCGAGCCGCTGGGATGAAGCGATATCCGCGCCCTTCGGGTTAGCCGGATTTTTTGTCCTGGCAGTGTTGCAACCCCTTGAAATAGCCCCGCTATTCCTGCGGGGCTGCGCCTTGCCAGAACAAAAATCCGGCTAACTGGCGGTGAGGGGTTTATGGGTCTACGCCCTAGGGTCAGGCCTTTGCGTAGCGTTGGCGCAGAATGTTTTTTTGCACCTTGCCCATGGCGTTGCGTGGCAGGGCATCGGTGAAGATGATGCGTTTGGGCTGCTTGAAGCGCGCCAGTGTGCCCTC
>JALSNA010000011.1 GCA_026987255.1 Hyphomicrobiales bacterium
TCAGGCAAAATCCCGGTGTCTTTTCGTCCGCAGGCAATACCTTGAAGGTATTGGCAAGGGCGAAAAGGCTCCGGGATGAAGCATGAATCCTGCAGATGCCGTTCAAATTTATGGGTCCTGACCCTAGATGTTCGCCAGGATGATGTCGCGGACTTCTCCGATGACCACCTTGCCCATGGCGTTGCGCGGCAATTGCCCGGCAAAGAGGATATGGGCCGGGTGCTTGTAACGGGCCAGTGAATCATCCAGAACCTTGCGGATGTGTGCTTCGGTGACCCTCGCGCCATCCTCCACGACGACGAGGGCGGCCGGAGTCTGGCCCCATTTTTGGCTCGGCACGCCAACCACGCAACAGGCGCTGATGCCGCAGATGCGATTGATGATGCGCTCGATTTCGGCCGGATAGATGTTTTCGCCACCGGAAATGATCATGTTTTTCTTGCGGTCGCGAAACCAGAACAGGCCGCTCTCGTCACGGCTGGCCATGTCGCCGGAGTGGAACCAGCCGCCGGCGAAGGCCCGATTGTGCGGATCCTTCCAGTAGCCTTGCGCCACGTGGGGGCCGCGCACCAGGATTTCGCCGGTTTCGCCCACCGGCACATCGCGGCCCGCATCGTCCACCAGACGGATTTGCGTGTGCAGACCCTGGCGGCCGATGGAGCCGGTGGTGGCCAGGGCCTCGTCAGGAGTCTGATAAATGGCCACCGGGCCGGTTTCGGTGGCCCCGTAAATCTGGATGACCGGCACGCCGCGCGCCTGCACGGCCTCGATGAGCGGCAGGGGCACGTCGGTGGAGCCAATGCTCAGGGCGCGCAGACTGGATATGTCCGCCGCCTGCCATTCCTTGCGCGCCATGATGGCCTGCAGGGTGGCCGGCACCTGCAAGGTCAGGGACGGAGCTTCCCGTTCGATGGCCTGCAACGTTGCCGCGGGGTCGAAAACCTCGTGCAGAATGACCTGCGCGCCGCAATAAAAGGCCGGCATGGTCTGGATGTTCAATCCGCCTGCATGGAACAGCGGCAGCACCGAGAGGATGGTGTCGGCCCTGGTCATGCCGTGCATGTGGATGGCATTGAGGGCATTGAACAGCACCGCCTGTTGGGTGAGCACCGCGCCCTTGGGCTCGCCGGTGGTGCCTGACGTATAGACCAGGAGCAAGGGATCGTCCAAGGCGCCGCGGGCAGGGCAGGGCATGGACTGGCCCGCAGCCAATGCATCCTCGAAAGAGGTTACGGTCCCATCTGCTTGCTCACCGCAAATGATCAGGGGAGCGCTGGCGGGGCGGATGTCCCCAGCCCTGTCCATGAACACATCCTGGGCGATGAGCAGGCTGATGCCGGCGTTTTGCACAATGGCCGCCTGCTCCGGGGCGCTGAGCCGCCAGTTGAGAGGCACCAGGGTCAGCCCGGCGCGGGCGGCGGCAAAGACCAGGACGATCATTTCCATGCGGTTGTGGCCCAGCCAGGCGATGCGCGCGCCCCTGGGCAGCTTTTGGCCGCCCTGCAGCCAGGCGGCCATGTTCCGCACCGCCCTGGCCATCTGGCCATAGGTGAAACTGCCCGTCCCGGTGGACAGCATGATCCTGTCCGCCATGATGCCGGCGTGGGTATCGAGCCAGGCGCTGAGAGGTTTCATGGCTGGTGCCTTCCACAGTTGTTTTCGCAGGCGGACTTTGACTACAGTTGCTGTCCTTTGCCAAGAGGGTTTGGAGCAGACTGAGGCTTTTTGCGCAGCATGCCGGGAAGGGAATTATGAAATTGCCGCAAGTTGTGCTATCCTCGCGTGAGGGGAACAGTCCGGCCCTGCCGGGCCGGGAGGTGTCACGAACGGCCTGAGGCACCCCGGGAAGGCCGTCAAGCATGTGAGGAAAGACAGCATGAAGAAATTGTTTGCCGCAACAGCAGGATTGGCCCTGATGAGCCTGATGTCCGTTTCCGCCCTGGCGCTGGACATGAACCAGATGGTGGGCAAATGGAAGTGGCAGGAGTTCGTCGTGCAGGTCACCAAGGGAGGCAAGTATGGCGTCACCGCCAAGGTCATCTCCGGGCCTTCCAATGTGGGTATGGAGATGATCCAGTCGCCACTGACCCAGAAGGATGGCAAGTTCGTCGGCCGGATCAAGCATCCGGGCAACGGCAAGGTCTACAATGCCCGCATGTCCATGCCGGATGCCAATTCGTGGAAGATGGATGGCTGCACCGACGATGGCGCTTGCGCCTCCGGTGTTTTCGTGCGCGTCAAGTAAAGCCGCGCATGCGTGTTGCGGCGCGTGATACGCCGCAGCTTGTGAAGAACAGCCCCTTTCCCATTGCCGGAAAGGGGCTTTTTGGTGTTCAGGAAGAGCCTTCGCGGCGCCTTTTCAGACGCACGAGCAGGCGCAGCACGGCACCTCCAACGAGGGCGGCCAGCCCCAGTTGCCAGAAGGGCACGAGGAAGAACTCGCCTTGGCGGGCATCTCCCAGGTTGATGGACGGGGCCGCGCCCAAAAGCGCCCCCATGCCCTGGGCGGCAAGAAAGAAGATCCCGGCTGACAGGACGATCCAGGCGGCCACGGATGCGCCGCGCCGCCAGCCCGTGCCGCCAATGAGCGCCAGGGCCAGCCCGGCAAGAAGCGACAGCCCGGTGAGCCAAACCAGGGGCTTCATGAAGGGCATCAGGGCCGTCATCATGTTCATGAGAGTCTGTTTCATGCACCTTGCCTTTCGTAATGTGTCAACTATCACTCAAGCACAGAGCAATGGCAAGGGCCTTTGAAGCCACTTGGGCATCTCCATTGACTGTCTTGAAGACCATCCCCGCTTACATGTCCTGCACGTCGATGACGCCATCTAGCGCCTTCAGGGCGGCCTTGATCTGCGGGGTCAGGGCGAAGCGCTCGCCCAGCAGGATGTCGATCTCGCCCGGATCGTCCGTTTGCAGGATGACGCGCACCGGCGCCTTGCCGCCCGGTTTCAGGAAGCGCCGGACGGCTCTCAAGGGGGCGGCGTCATTGACAAAGATGCGCAGGCCCGAGGCTATGTTGGCGGCGCGCCTTTCCAGTGATTCCATGGAGGTCAGGCGCAGCTTGATCTCGTCGTCCTCGACATGGCCGTCCACCGCCAGAATGACCGCCGTGCCGGTCTTGAGCAGATCGCGCGATGTGGCCAGCACCTCGCCGAAGCAGACCGCCTCGAACTGCCCCGACGGATCGGAGAAACTGACGAAGGCATAAGGGTTGCCCGATTTGCTGGAGCGCCGCTCGCGGCCGCTGACCACGGTTCCGGCAAGGCGGGCGCTGAATCGCCTCTCCTTCAGCAGCCGCTCGTGGAAGGTGGCATAGGGCACCACGCCGATGGCCGACAGGGCCTCCATGTAGTCATCGAGCGGATGGCCGGAGAGATAAAAGCCGACGGCGGCATATTCCTCCTCCAGCTTCTGCATGCCCAGCCACGGCGGAGTATCGGGCAAGGGCAGATCCTGGACTTCCATGGCGCCTTCGCCGCCCATGGCAAAGAGGCTGGTCTGGCCGGTTTCGCGCTCATCGCGGGCGCGCGCGGCCATTTCCAGGATGGCATCGATGCCGGCCAGCACCTGGGCGCGGTTGGGATTGAGCGAATCGAAGGCCCCGGCGCGGGCCATGGCCTCCAGGGCGCGGCGGTTGACCAGATGGGGATCGATGCGGCGGGCGAAATCGGCCAGGGAGGAAAAGGGCCCGCCTTCGCCGCGCACCCGCACGATGTGCTCCACCGCCGCGGAGCCGACGTTCTTCAGCGCCGCCAGGGTATAGACGATCTTGCCGTCCTCGACCTCGAAGACCTCTTTCGTGCGGTTGACATCCGGCGGGATGATCCCGATGCCCAGCCGCTGCGCCTCGCGGCGGAACATGTGCAGCTTGTCGGTGCTGCCCATGTCGAGGGTCATGGAGGCGGCGAGGAACTCCACCGGATGGTTGGCCTTGAGCCAGGCGGTCTGCCAGGCGACGATGGCGTAACAGGCGGCATGGGACTTGTTGAAGCCGTAGGAGGCGAACTTGGCCACCAGATCGAAGATGTGCTCGGCCTGCCCCTTGCCGATGCCATTGGCTATCGCGCCATCGACGAAGCGGGCCTTCTGCCTGTCCATCTCCTCCTTGATCTTCTTGCCCATGGCGCGGCGCAGAAGATCGGCTTCGCCCAGGGAGTAGCCGGAGAGCACCTGGGCGATCTGCATCACCTGTTCCTGATAGACGATGATGCCGTGGGTTTCCTTCAGGATGGGCTCCAGCAGGGGATGGAGGTAGTCGGGCTTTTCCTCGCCTTTCTTGACGTTGCAATACTTGGGGATGTTCTCCATCGGCCCGGGGCGATAGAGGGCGACGATGGCGATGATGTCCTCGATGGTGTCGGCCTCCATGCGGCGCAAGACGTCGCGCATGCCGGCGCTTTCCAATTGGAAGACGCCCACCGTCTCGCCGGCGGCCAGCATGCGGTAGGTGCGCGGATCGTCGTAGCCCACGGTGGCGATGTCGAAACCGGGCTGCTTGCGGCGGATGAAGTCCACCGCCCTTTGGATCACCGTCAGGGTCTTCAGGCCGAGAAAGTCGAATTTCACCAGCCCGGCCTGCTCCACCCATTTCATGTTGAACTGGGTCACCGGCAAGGGCGAGCGCGGATCGCGGTAGAGGGCGACAAGCTCCACCAGCGGACGGTCGCCGATGACCACGCCGGCGGCATGGGTGGAGGCATGGCGGTAGAGCCCTTCCAGCTTCTGGCCGATTTCCAGAAGGCGCGCCACCTGTTCATCCTCGCGGGCCTCGGCGCGCAGGCGCGGCTCTTCCTCCAGGGCCCTGGCCAGGGTGATCTTGGGGTCTTGCGGGATCATCTTGGAGAGCCGGTCCACCTGGCCATAGGGCATTTGCAGCACCCGGCCCACATCGCGGCACACGGCGCGCGCCTGCAGCTTTCCGAAGGTGATGATCTGGGCGACGTTGTCCTCGCCGTATTTCTTCTGCACGTAGGCGATGACCTCCTCGCGCCGGTCCTGGCAGAAGTCGATGTCGAAATCCGGCATGGAGACGCGCTCGGGGTTGAGGAAGCGCTCGAAAAGCAGCTTGAAGCGCAGCGGATCGAGATCGGTAATGGTCAGGGCATAGGCCACCAGGGAGCCCGCGCCGGAGCCGCGGCCGGGGCCGACGGGGATGTTCTGGCTCTTGGCCCACTTGATGAAGTCCGCAACGATGAGGAAATAGCCCGGAAAGCCCATGGCGTTGATGATGTCCAGCTCGAACTCCAGGCGCTCCTCGTAGTCCTTTGGCGTATGGCCCTCGTAAGGGCCATGCTGGGCGAGGCGGCGCTCAAGGCCCTCCTTTGCCTGGCGGCGCAATTCGGCGGCCTCGTCATGAACCGCGCCATCGGGGGTGGAGAAATGCGGCAAGATCGGTTTGCGCAGCAAGGGGCGGTAATGGCAGCGCCGGGCGATCTGCGCGGTATTGGCTATGGCCTCGGGCAGATCGGCAAAGAGCGCGGTCATTTCCGCCGGCGAGCGGAAATAGTGCTCCGGGGTGAGGCGGCGGCGGTCCTCGTTGGCGATGACCTCGCCCTCGGCGATGCAGATCAGGGCGTCATGGGCGGCAAAATCCTCCGGGGCGGGGAAATAGGGCTCGTTGGTGGCCACCAGCGGAATGGAGCCTTCATAGGCCATCTCGATGAGGGCGGCCTCGGCCAGTTTTTCGCGCTCCAGGCCATGA
>JALSNA010000012.1 GCA_026987255.1 Hyphomicrobiales bacterium
CAAGCCGGAGCGGGAATTAAGCAAAGTCTAAGTTTTGTTTCTTATGATGGCCATTCCTCACCCCCCTGCCAACCCCCGAAGTGTCCCATGACCTGGGTGGTTGGCAGGGGGTGAGGATGGACGCGCAAGCGTTTTCAGGGGCGCCCAACGGGATGTGATCATGACGGACACGGCAATTGTGGCTGGTCAGGGAAGCCGGGGCAGGCACGTGGCGAAGATGGCCAGGGATGCACTGGCCGCCTTGCGTATCGCCGCTGCCGCCCATTGGCCCTTGCTGGCCGGGGCGGTGGTCAGCCTGCTGATGGTGCGCGGGATCATCGCGCCGCTGGATGCGCCCCGGCAATCGCCGATATTGATGCTGGCGGGCGGCTTGCTGTCCTTCTTCGCCCTGCCCCTGGCGGCCTATATCCTTGCCGTTCATGCGCCGTGGAAGCTGATCCGCCTCGCCCGGGAAGGCTATCAAGGGCCGGTTCTGCCGGAATTGCTGCGCAGCATCGGGCGCACATTCCTGCATCCGGGGCGGGTGCTCAATTTCGTCATCTTCGTGATCATCATCGCCCTTTTCCAGAAGGCGGCGCTCGATCTGAAGGCCAACATTCCGGCCCTCAACCCCTTTTCATGGGATGAGACCTTCATGCATCTCGACAGGGCCTTGCATTCCGGCACGGATCCGTGGCGGCTGTTGCAGCCTGTCATGGGGCATCCCGTCGTGACCTTTCTGGCCAATTTCGCCTACAATATCTGGTTCTTCTTCATGACCGGCGTCTGGTTCTGGCTGGCCAGCTCGAAGCGTCATGGGCATTTCAAGAATCATTTCCTGGCCGCCTTCATGCTCACCTGGGCCATCGGCGGGGGCATCATGGCGCTGGCCTTTTCCTCCGCCGGGCCGGTCTATTATGGCCGCCTGGGGCTGAGCCCCGATCCCTTCGCGCCCTTGATGAGCTATCTGCACGGGGTCAAGGCGCACTATCCGCTGTGGGCGCTGGATGTGCAGGAGATGTTGTGGCGCCAGTTCACCACCGCCGATGCCGATTTTGACGGCATTTCCGCCTTTCCCTCCATGCACAATGCCATTGCCGCCCTGCTGGCCCTGGCCGCCTGGCGGGTGAGTCGCAAGCTGGGGATTTTCATGACCGCCTTTGCCGCCATCATCCTGCTGGCCTCGGTGCATCTGGGCTGGCATTACGCCGTGGATGGCTATGCGGGAATCGCCATTGCCATCGTCTGCTGGAAACTGGGCGGGGTCTTTGCCGACTGGATGCAAAGGCGCCCCGAAACCCGCCGCTACCGTGCCTTGCTGCGCAAGCTGGACAAGGCCTCTCACGCCTGATGTCCAGGCCGGATCACGCCCTGTTTCATCCTGTCATCGTCTTCACCATTTTTCCGTTCCGGCGAGAAATTCCTTGACGGCAAGGGAGCGCTCACCTATTGCCGTGGGTGGGCCACCCCTCCCCAACGAGGGGCGAACATCTGCAAGGATGATACACATGACCGATGTCACCAAACCGGCCGCGCGGCCGGCCAATCCGCGCTTTTCCTCCGGTCCGTGCGCCAAGATGCCGGACTGGTCCCCCTCCCTCCTCAAGGACGCGCTTCTGGGCCGTTCTCATCGCTCCGCACCGGGCAAGGCGCGGCTGCAACACGCCATCGATCTGACCCGCGAGGTGCTGGAAGTCCCCGATGACTACCGCATCGGCATTGTCGCGGCCTCCGACACCGGGGCGGTGGAAATGGCGCTGTGGACCCTGCTGGGAGCGCGCGGCGTGGACGTGCTGGCCTGGGAAAGCTTCGGCAAGGGCTGGGCCACGGACGTGCTCAAGCAGCTGAAGCTCGATGACGTGCGGGTGCTGGAGGCCGATTATGGCGAGCTGCCCGATCTGTCACAGGTGGATTTCTCCCGCGACGTGATCTTCACCTGGAACGGCACCACCTCCGGCGTCAGGGTGCCCGATGGCGACTGGATCGCCGATGACCGCGAAGGCCTGACCATCTGCGACGCCACCTCGGCGGCCTTCGCCCAGGAGCTGGAGTTCGACAAGCTGGACGTGACCACCTTCTCCTGGCAGAAGGTCATGGGCGGCGAGGCCCAGCATGGCATCATCATTCTCTCGCCGCGCGCCGTGGAGCGGCTGGAGACCCACACACCGGACTGGCCAATCCCGAAGATCTTCCGCCTGACCAAGAACGGCAAGCTCATCGAGGGCATCTTCAAGGGCGCCACCATCAACACCCCCTCCATGCTGTGCGTCGAGGATTACATCAAGGCGCTGGAGTGGGCCAGGGACATCGGCGGGCTCAGCGCCCTGCAGGCGCGCGCCTGCATGAATGCCGCGGCGATCAACGAATGGGTGGAGAACAAGGACTGGATCGAGAATCTCGCCCGCGATCCCGAAACCCGCTCCAACACCTCGGTATGCCTGAAGCTCTCCGATGCCGCCACGGCGGATCTTGCCGACGGGCAGGCCGCCGCCATCCCCAAGCGCATGGTGGCCCTGCTGGACGAAGAGGGCGCGGGATTCGATCTTGGCGCCTATCGCGACGCCCCTCCGGGCCTGCGCATCTGGTGCGGCTCGACGGTCGATGTGCAGAACATCATCGATCTGCTGCCCTGGCTCGACTGGGCCTATGAAACGGCGCGGGCCGAAATCACCGCCTGACGCCACCTGTCCGGACAAACATCACGAAATTGCCAATTCTTGAAGGAGAGTCCCCATGGCTCCGCGCGTTCTCATTTCCGACAAGCTCTCGCCCACCGCCGTGCAGATCTTCACCGATCGCGGCATCGAGGTGGATTACGAGCCCGACCTGGGCAAGAACAAGGAAGAGTTCATCAAGCGTATCGGCGAGTATGACGGCCTGGCCATCCGCTCGGCCACCAAGGTCACCGAAAAGGCCATCGAGGCGGCGAAGAACCTGAAGGTCATCGGCCGCGCCGGCATCGGCGTGGACAACATCGACGTGCCCAAGGCCTCGGCCCGGGGCATCATCGTCATGAACACCCCACTGGGCAATGCCGTGACCACCGCCGAGCATACCATCGCCATGATGCTGGCGCTGTCGCGCAACCTGCCGCAGGCCAACGAATCCACCAAGCAGGGCAAGTGGGAAAAGTCGAAATTCATGGGCGTCGAGGTCTTCAACAAGACCCTGGGCCTCATCGGCTGCGGCAACATCGGCTCCATCGTCGCCGAACGCGCCCAGGGGCTGCGCATGAAGGTCATCGCCTTCGATCCCTACCTGTCGCCGGAGCGCGCCGCCGAGATCGGGGTGGAGAAGGTGGATTTCGACGAACTTCTGGCGCGCGCCGACTATCTGTCCCTGCATACGCCGATGACCGACAAGACGCGCGGCATCGTCAATGCCGAAGCCATGGCCAAGATGAAGAAGGGCGCGCGCATCATCAACTGCGCCCGCGGCGGCCTGGTGGTGGAAAAGGACCTCAAGGCGGCCCTGGAATCGGGCCATATCGCCGGTGCGGCCCTGGATGTCTACGAGAACGAACCGGCGACGGAGAACGATCTGTTCGCCTTCGACAACGTGATCTGCACGCCGCATCTGGGGGCCTCCACCCGCGAGGCGCAGGAGAACGTGGCGGTGCAGATCGCCGAGCAGATCTCCGATTACCTGCTCACCGGGGCGGTCACCAACGCGCTGAACATGCCTTCCATCTCCGCCGAGGAGGCGCCGCGCCTGAAGCCTTACATCGACCTGGCGGAGAAGCTGGGCTCCTTCATTGGCCAGATCGCCTCCTCGGCCATCGAGGACGTGACCATCGAATATGGCGGCCACGTGGGCGAGATGAACACCCGCGCGCTGACCTCCACCCTGCTGGCGGGCATGCTCAAGCCCATGCTGGGCGAGGTCAACATGGTCTCCGCTCCGGTCGTCGCCAAGGAGCGCGGCATGACCATCAACGAGGTGCGCCAGACGCCGCGCGGCGTCTACGAGGGCTATATCCGCCTGGAGGTGACGACGGAAAACTCCCGCCGCTCGGTGGCCGGGACGGTCTTTGCCGATGGCAAGCCGCGCGTCATCCAGGTCAAGGACATCAACATGGAGGCCGAGTTCGGCCCCACCATGCTCTATATCGTCAACGACGACACGCCGGGCTTCATCGGCGCCCTGGGCTCCATTCTCGGCGAGGAGAACGTCAACATCGCCTCCATGAACCTGGGCCGCTCCGAGCCGGGGGGCGAGGCGGTGCTGCTCATCGACGTGGACGAGGCCATTTCGCAGGCCACCCTGGAGAAGGTGCGCGCCTTGCCGCAGGTCAAATGGGCCTCGGCTCTGGCCTTTTGAGGCGCCATGATGTAACACTTGGCAACGGCCCCGGATGCTCCCGGGGCCGTTCGCGTGTCCGGAACAGGCGCGGCAACCATTTCTTTCGAGGGACTGAAGCAATGACCAATGTGGTGGTGATCGGCGCCCAGTGGGGCGACGAGGGCAAGGGCAAGATCGTCGACTGGCTGTCCGAGCGCGCCGATACGGTGGTGCGTTTCCAGGGCGGGGCCAACGCCGGGCACACGCTGGTCATCGACGGGGTGACCTACAAGCTCTCCTTGCTGCCCTCGGGCATCGTGCGGCCGGGCAAGATGGCGGTGGTCGGCAATGGCGTGGTCATCGATCCATGGTCGCTGCTGGCCGAGATCGAAAACATCTCCGGGCAGGGGGTATCGGTGTCGCGCGACAATCTGCGCATCGCCGAGAACGCCACCTTGATCCTGCCCCTGCACCGCGAGCTCGATGGCATCCGCGAGGCGGCGGCCGGCAAGGGCAAGATCGGCACCACCGGGCGCGGCATCGGCCCGGCCTACGAGGACAAGGTGGGCCGGCGCGCCATCCGCGTCTATGACCTGGCCAATCCCGAAACCCTGCCGGTCAAGATCGAGCGCCTTTTGGCCCATCACAACGCCCTGCGCAAGGGGCTGGGCGTGGAGCTGGTGGATGGCCGCGCCCTGTTCGGCGAGCTGATGGAGATCGCGCCGAAGATCCTGCCCTTCATGGACAGCGCCTGGGCTCTTCTGGATGCCCAGAAGCGGGCCGGAAAGCGCATTCTCTTCGAGGGCGCGCAGGGCACCATGCTGGACATCGACCATGGCACCTATCCCTTCGTCACCAGCTCCAACACCATAGCCTCGCAGGCGGCCACCGGCTCCGGCGTCGGCCCCTCGACGCTGGAATACGTGCTGGGCATCGCCAAGGCCTATACCACCCGCGTCGGCGAGGGGCCCTTCCCCACCGAGCTGTTCGACGAGGTGGGCCAAAGGCTTGGCGAGCGCGGCCACGAGTTCGGCACCGTCACCGGGCGGGCGCGCCGCTGTGGCTGGTTCGACGCGGTGCTGGTGCGCCAGGCCATCAAGACCTCCGGGGTGGACGGCATCGCCCTGACCAAGCTCGACGTGCTCGACGGCTTCGACGAGCTGAAGGTCTGCGTGGCCTATGAGCTGGACGGCGAGCGCATCGAACGCTTCCCGGCCGGGCAGGGGGCGCAGGCGCGCGTCAGGCCCATCTACGAGACCATTCCCGGCTGGAAGGACAACACCTACGGGGCGCGCTCGTGGAACGATCTGCCCGCCCAGGCGGTGAAATACGTGCGCCACATCGAGGAGCTCATCGAATGCCCCGTGGCGCTGCTCTCCACCTCGCCGGAGCGCGAGGACACCATCCTCATGAAGGATCCCTTCGAGGATTGA
>JALSNA010000013.1 GCA_026987255.1 Hyphomicrobiales bacterium
ACAGTCAATGGAGCGGCCCGGCGGGGAAAAATGACGCACCGGGGGATGCCCGGTGCGCCTTTCGAGGGCTCTGGAGGAAGAGGGGGAGGGGAGGTCAGAGCCCTCTTGGGATGGTGATCAGATGTCCTTCTTGGCGAAATACCAGTCGGTGACCTCGGCATCATCGGCCTTCAGACGCTCCTCGGCCTCCTGGATGGTGGCCGGGGGCGGCACGATGACCTTGTCGCCGGGCTGCCAGCCTTCCGGCGTGGCCACGCCGTATTCATCGGAGGTCTGCAGGGCCTTGACCAGACGCAGGAACTCGTCGATGGAGCGGCCGTTGGTCATCGGGTAATAGACCATGGCGCGCAGGATGCCCTCCGGGTCGATGACGAAGGTGGCGCGCACCGCCGAGGTGTCCGCCGCTCCGGGATGGATCATGCCATACTTGCGGGCCACGTCCATCTTCAGATCGGCGATGATGGGGAAGGGGATGTCAACGCCGAACTTCTCCTTGATGTTGCGCTCCCAGGCGATGTGCGAGAAGGTCGAATCGATGGACAGGCCCAGCAATTCGGTGTTGATCTCGGCAAAGTCCCTGGCGCGCTTTGCGAAGGCCATGAACTCGGTGGTGCACACCGGGGTGAAATCGGCCGGGTGGGAGAAGAGAATCAGCCACTTGCCGCGATAGTCCGAAAGGGACTTCTCGCCATGGGTGGTCGGCGCGGTGAACTCCGGCGCCGGCTCGTTCAGGCGCGGAAAGCCGAAGGTCTCGGTGGTCTCGACAACGGTCTCGGTCATTTGTCTGCTCCTTGTTGCAAATTAGAATGACTCTAATATGAGGAAATCCTCATGTTTGTCCAGCCTTTTTTGCTCCTGCGTGCATGACAGATTGCCGCACCTTGGCGGAGTCTTTTGGGCGGCATGCACTCTTGCGCTAATCAGCCGCGGCTGGCCCCCTGTTCATATGGGTGGGGCAGGGGTATGGGACAACCTGTCTGAATGGCCAGGACGGCAAAATCGTGCTAACAGGCAGGCCTTGAACATTTCACCGCATCCATGCCTTTCATGTTTGCATGGAGGCCGCAGACAGACGACGGGAGCACATCGATGAAAAAACTTCTATTGCCTATCATGGCGGCGCTGATT
>JALSNA010000014.1 GCA_026987255.1 Hyphomicrobiales bacterium
GGCGGCGGAAACATTGGCCTCGCCATTGCGGATGGCCAGTTCATAGAGCTGGGCCTGGTAGAAATTGTAACAGGCTTTTTCCGCCGCTGCGAAAATGCTGTCATCGAGGGTGTTCGACGGGTTGAAGCGGCCTTCCTTTTCCACGGTTTCTCCTTTTTCTCATCCGGCGCATGCGGCATGCGCGCCCGCATCCCTTCCGGAGCGGCATGCAAAACCCCGGCGGCGCGCTGATCAATTGATGATATCGGAATATATCTATATATGAGCCCGCCCAAGGGGTCAAAGGCGGCTTGGACAAAAGTCGAATGGGCTTCAATATCCGCGCCTTTTGTCCACCAGGTTCTCAGCTTTCTTGCCGGCCTGCACCAAGGCGATCTGCCGCAGGGCGTAAGCGACGATGGCGCGCGGCGAGGAGATGGCCGAAATGTGCGGCGTGACGATCACGCCGGGATGATCCCAAAGGGGGCTGTCTTGCGGCAATGGCTCGGTCTCGAAGACATCCAGGCTGGCGGCCTTCAGCGCGCCCTCCTCCAGGGCGGCCAGAATGTCCGCATCGCGCTGCAATTGTCCGCGCCCGGCATTGATCAGCACCGGCCCGCCCAGCGCGCCATTGCCTTTCAGGCGGCGCAGCAGGGGCAGCGAGAGTATGCCGCGCGTGGCATCGGTCAGCGGCAGCAGGCAGACGAGAATATCGGTTTGCGCCAGGAAGGCCTCAAGGTCTTCGGCCCCTGCGTAACAGCGAACGCCCCTGATCCGCTTGCGGCTGCGCGCCCAGCCGGCAACATCGAACCCGGCCCCCTTGAGCATTCTGGCCGCATGCGTTCCCAGCACCCCCAGCCCCATGACGCCGCAGGTCACTTCGGCGGCCTTGGGCGGGGCAAGATGGCTGCCCCATTCACGGCGCTTCTGGCAGGCGCAGAGCTCAGGCTGACGGCGCAGGTGCATGAGCGCCTGTTGCAGCACGTATTCACCCATGCGGCAGGTCAGATCGGGATCGGCCACCCGCGAAATGGGCACATCGGGCAGGCCGGGCAGGGCCAGCAGATGATCCACCCCGGCACCGGCGGAAATGATCAGCTTCAGATTGGTGCAAGCCTCCAGGAGCCCCGCCGGGGGCTTCCAGACCAGGGCAAATTCGATCTCATCCAGGTTGCCCATGCGCTCCTGGGTGCGCACATCCAGGCCGGGCGCGAGGCGCGCCAGCTCGGCCAGCCAGACATGGCGCGGCCAGCCCGTGGCGTGAAACAGCAAGGCCATGAGCTCCTCCTATGCGGCCAGCCTCAGACCGATGACTCCGGCAAGGATAACCATGCCGGAGAGCATCCGCCAGAGGCTGGGGTGTTCTTTCAGCGCCAGCCAGGACAAGGCGAGCGCGAAAAGAATGGAGCTTTCGCGCAGCGCCGCCACGACGGCGATGGGCGCGGCGCTCATGGCCGCGATGACCATGGTGAACCCGGCCGCCGCCAGAAAGCCTCCGGCCAGGCCGGTCTTCCAAGCAAGCGCCATGCGCCGGTAAATGCCCGCGCCACCCCACCAGGGCGCGATGGCCACGATGGCCGGGGCCTCCAGGGCCATGAGCCACAGGGCAAAACCTGCGCCGGATCCGGACAGCCGCCCGCCCCAGCCATCGATCAGCGTATAGGCGGCGATGAAAACCGATGTCGTCAGGGCCAGGCGCACGGCCTGTCCGCGCAAGGCTCCCGCACCACCGCGCAAAGCCATGAGCATGATGCCGCAAGAGAGCACGATGATGGCCACCCAGGTGGAGGGCGAAAGCCCCTTGCCGGGCAAGGCCAGGGAGGCAATGGCGCTCAGCAAGGGGGCCGCGCCACGCGCCAGGGGATAGACCTGCCCCATGTCCCCCTTGGCGTAGGCCCTGTTCAGCCAGGCGTAATAGAGGATATGGGCGGGAACGGACACGGCCAGCAGGAGCAGCCCCTTGCCCCGTGGCGGCGCAAAGAAAGGCAGCAGGGGCAGGGCCAGCAGACCGGCCGCGGTCATGATCAGCATGATGGCCGCCGTGCCGTCCCGGTTCAGCTTGATCAGCGTGTTCCATCCCGCATGCATGGCCGCAGCAGCCAGAACGGCGAAAAAGACAGTCCAGCTCAAGATACGATCCTTGCAAGGGGGGCGCGGGCGGACTAGGGTCAGGCCCCATAAATTTGAACGGCATCTGCAGGATTTATGCTTCATCCCGGAGCCTTTTCGCCCTTGCCAATACCTTCAAGTATTGCCTGCGGACGAAAAGACACCGGGATTTTGCCTGAATCCTGCATCTGCCATCCCTCTTTATGAGTCCTGACCCTAGAAAATACAGACCGTCATCCTCATGACATCTTCATGGCCCTGTCAAGGCCATTTTGCCGCCCATGCGGGATTGCGCGCGGCGCGGCCATGCCTATACTGCGCCAACCGGAGTTCAGACGGAAAGGGTGAGGATTTGTCAGGGGATCACAAGGCGGACTACGACGTGCTGGGGATCGGCAACGCCATCGTCGATGTGCTGGCCCAGGTGGATGACGATTTTCTGGCCCGCCAGGGGCTGGTCAAGGGGGCCATGCAGCTCATCGACGAGGTGGCGGCGCACGATCTTTATGCCGCCATGGGGCCGTCCATCGAAGCCTCCGGCGGCTCGGCGGCCAATACCATCGCCGGGGTGGCCTCCTTCGGCTGCCGCGCCGCCTTCATGGGCAAGGTGCGCAACGACGAGCTGGGCGAGGTTTTCGCCCACGACATCCGCGCCACGGGCGTGCATTTCGACACGCCAGCGGCGACAGAGGGCCCGACGACGGCGCGTTGCCTGGTGCTGGTCACGCCCGATGGCGAGCGCACCATGAACACCTGGCTGGGGGCATCGCAAAATCTCGGCCCCGATGACGTGGAGGCGGATCTGGTCAAGGCCTCGGCCATCACCTATCTGGAGGGCTACCTGTGGGATCCGCCCCACGCCAAGGAGGCCTTCAAGAAGGCCGCCGCCATCGCCACGCAAGCGGGCCGCAAGGTGGCGCTGACCCTGTCGGACGCCTTCTGCGTGGACCGCCACCGGGAGAGCTTCCTGGAGCTCATCCGCGGCCCGGTGGACATCCTCTTTGCCAACGAGGCGGAGATCAAGTCGCTTTATCAGACCAGGACCTTCAACGACGCCCTGCATGCGGTGCGCGCCGATTGCGCCCTGGCGGTGCTGACGCGCTCCGAAGCCGGGTCGGTGATCGTCGAGGGCGAGGATGTCCATGTCATCGGCGCCCATCCGGTGGAAAAGGTGGTGGACGCCACCGGCGCGGGCGATCTGTTCGCCGCCGGGTTCCTGGCCGGGCTGGCGCAGGGCCGCGCCGTGCCCGATTGCGCCCGCCTGGGAGCGATCGCGGCCTCGGAGATCATCCAGCAGATGGGGGCGCGCGCCATCCGCCCCTTCCACGAGGTGGCGGCGGAAAACGGTTTTCATCCCGTATGACCGGTGAGGATCTCTAAAAACGCTTGCGCGTCCATCCTTACCCCCTGCCAACCACCCAGGTCATGGGACACTACGGGTGGTTGGCAGGGGGTGAGGATGGTCTTCAGACAGTCAATAGAGATGACCGGCGGCGGTTGCCAAGCGGCGCTCATGTCTTTTCATTGAGCGCAAGGGCATGTCCGGCGAGATAGAGGGATCCGGCAATGACGATGCGCAGCGGCTGATCCGGGCGCATGTGCGAGGCGGTGCGCACCGCCTCCTCCAGGGTGGCGGCGGTGCGCGCGGCAAGCCCGGCGCGGCAGGCCGTGGCGGCCAGATCCTCGGCGGCGATGGCGTTGGCTTCTCCCGGAATGGTCAGGCAGATGACCTGCGAGGCCAGGCCGGAGAAGGCGCGCAGCCAGTCTTCGGCGGCCTTGGTCCTGAGCATGCCAACGATCATGACCAGGGGCTTTTCGTCCGCCTCGTCCAGTTCGGCCAGGGCCATCGCCAGGGCGCGCCCGGCATGGGGATTGTGGCCGCCGTCGATCCAGACCTCGTCATCCATGCCGGCCAGCCGCCGCAGGGGACCGGAGGTGAGCAACTGCATGCGCCCCGGCCAATGGGCCTTGCGCAGGCCTTTGGCCATGTGGGCTCCGGTGATGCGCGCATCATCCAGCTTGCGCAGGGCGGCGATGGCGCATCCGGCATTGTCGAGCTGAAAGCGCCCCGGCAGGGAGGGCAAGGGCAGATCCATCAGGGCGGTCTCGTCCTGCCAGACCAGATGGCCGTGCTGCTCGAAGGCCTGCCAGTCGCGGTTGGCGATCCACGGCACGGCCCCGGCGGCGGCGGCCTTTTGCTCCAGCACGGCCAGGGCCGCATCCTGCTGCGGGGCGATGACGGCGGGTGCGCCGGATTTGAAGATGCCGGCCTTTTCGGCCGCCACCTGCTCGATGGTTTCGCCCAGAAACTCCGGATGATCCAGGGCGATGGGCGCAATGACGGTCACGGCCGGGTCTTCGATGACGTTGGTGGCGTCCAACCGCCCGCCCAGGCCCACCTCCAGCAGGCACAGAGCGGCCGGGCGGCGGGAGAAGGCCAGCAGGGCGGCAGCCGTGGTGATCTCGAAAAAGGTGATGGGCGCGCCGGCGTTGGCCGCCTCGCACTCCTCCAGAAGCTCGGCCAGGTGCGGCTCGGATATGGGCGCGCCATGGCCGGGGCGGCCCAGATATATGCGCTCGTGAAAGCGCACCAGATGCGGCGATGTATAGACATGCACGGCAAGGCCCGCGGCCTCGGCCATGGCGCGCATGAAGGCGATGGTGGAGCCCTTGCCGTTGGTGCCGGCCACGTGGATCACCGGCGGCAGGGCGCGTTCGGGGTTGCCCAGGGCCGCCAGCAGGCGCTCCATGCGGCCCAGGGACAGATCGATGCGCTTCGGGTGCAGCCGGAGCAGGCGGGTGAGGATGGCGTCGGTGCGGGCCATGTCAGCTATGGGCGAAAATGTCCGTATCGCCCCATCCGGCCAGATCGAGGGCGGCGCGGGTGGGCAGGAAATCGAAGCATTTGCGCGCCAGATCCGTGCGGCCTTCGCGCTTGAGCATCTGGTCAAGGCGGATTTTCAGCTCGTGCAGGTAGAGCACATCGGAGGCGGCATATTTCTTCTGGGCATCGGAGAGCACCGGGGTGCCCCAGTCGGAGCTTTGCTGCTGCTTGGACATGTCGATGCCGAGCATCTCGCGCACCAGATCCTTCAGGCCGTGGCGGTCGGTATAGGTGCGCACCAGGCGCGAGGCGATCTTGGTGCAATAGACCGGCGCGGTCTCCACCCCCAGCCAGCGCTTCATGGCGGCGATGTCGAAGCGGGCATAATGGAAGATCTTCAGGACATCCGGATTTTCCATCAGGCGCTTGAGGTTGGGCGCGTCATAGGTGTCGCGGTCGAGCTGCACCAGCACGGCGTTGCCGTCTCCGGAGGAAAGCTGCACGAGACACAGCTTGTCGCGGAAGGGATTGAGACCCATGGTCTCGGTATCCACCGCCACCTGGGAGCCGAAATCCGCATCCGCGGGCAGATCGCCCTTGTAAAGCTTGATCGCCATGGTCTTGTCAGTCCGTGTTGAAAAAAGGTGCGCGGACTATACGCCGGCAATGACGGGATGGAAAACAAAAAACGGCGGTGGCGGCGCAGGGGAGAAAAAATCGCCGGAATGGCGCGC
>JALSNA010000015.1 GCA_026987255.1 Hyphomicrobiales bacterium
CAAGATGCGCTATGCCGGCTTTTCCGATGTGCGCTGGCGCAATCTCTCCTTCGGCATTGCGGCAATCCATCATGCGCGCAAGGCGAAGGCCCTGCCGCGCCACCTGGGCGCTGAAGAGCGCGCCGCTGTCCAGGGCATGGAGGGCGTGGCATGAATGCCTTGCAGGCCAGCATGCGCCGGGCCGGGGAAGGGGCGCGGCTGTGGCTCATGGCCATGCGCCCGCGCACCCTGACCATTGCCCTGGCCCCGGTCATCCTGGGCACGACCCTGGCCTGGGTGGAGGCCGGGCGGGTGGATGCGGTGCTCTTTGCCGTCATCATGCTGGCGGCGGTGCTCATCCAGGCGGGCACCAACCTGCACAACGACGCCGCCGATGCCGCCTCGGACTGTCATGACCGGCTGGGGCCGCCGCGGGTGAGCGCCCAGGGGCTGCTGGCGGCGCGCGATGTGCGCCGGGCGGCCTGGGCGGCCTTCGGGCTGGCGGCGCTGCTGGGGCTGTGGCTGGTGTGGAAAGGGGGCCTGCCCATCCTGCTCATCGGCCTGTTGTCCATTGCCGCCGGAGCGGCCTATTCGGCCGGGCCGAGGCCCATATCGCATTCGCCCTTCGGAGAGCTTTTCGTCATCGCCTTCTTCGGGCTGGCGGCGGTGGGCGGCACCTATTACCTGCAGACGGGCACGGTCACGGCGCGCGCCGTGGCGGCGGGACTTATCTGCGGGCTGCCCGCGGCGGCGGTGCTGCTGGTCAACAACACCCGCGACACCATCCAGGACATGGCGGCGGGCCGCGCCACCTTGGCCATCCGGCTGGGCAAGCGCCGCGCCGGTCTCGTCTATGCCTTTCTGGTGCTGGCGCCCTATGTCATCCTGGCCGGCCCGTGGCCCGGGTTCGAGAGCTTGTCGGGACGCATCCTGTGGCCGGTGTTTCTGACCTTGCCCTATGCCCTCTGGCTGGCCTGGCAGTTCAGGGTGCGGCCGGTGGGCCATTTCAACCTGCTTTTGGTCAATACGGCGAAACTGCAATTCGCCATCGCCGCCCTGATGTGTCTGTCCCTGGTTCAATAGAGCGCCAAAACCCAAAACAAGGAACCTGTCATGCTGGTTGCCAAACTCCTGCCCCTGGGGCTGGCCTTCATCATGTTCGCCATGGGGCTGACCCTGAGCATTGGGGATTTCACCCGCCTGGCGAAACATCCGCTGGCGGTGGCGCTGGGGCTGCTCGTGCAGATGCTGCTGTTGCCCGCCCTGGCCTTCGTTCTGCTCGGCATCTTTTCCCTGCGCCCGCAGTTCGCCGCCGGGGTGATGATCCTGGCGGCCTGTCCGGGGGGCATTACCTCCAACATGATCACCCATATCGCCAGGGGGGATACGGCCTTGTCGATCACCCTGACGGCCATCACCTCGCTGGCCGGGATGCTGACCATTCCGCTGATCAGTGCCTTTGCCCTGCGCCATTTCCTGGGCGAGGAGATATCGGGCGCGCTGCCGGTGGCGCAGATGGCCATCAAGGTCTTTGCCGTGGCCACCCTGCCGGTGGTTCTGGGCATGATGGTGCATCATTTCGCGCCGCGCCTGGCGGCCGCCATCGAGCGCCTGGCGCGGCCTGCCTCGCTGGTCATCTTCGCGTTCATCGTCCTGTGGGCCTTCGCCAGCCAGTGGCGGGTGATGATGGACAACATGGCGGCCATAGGCCCGGTGGTTCTGGCGCTCAATGCCGGGATCATGGCGATCGGATATGCACTGGCGCGCATGCTGCTTGCGGAGCGCGCCCAGGCGGTGACCATCGCCATCGAGGGCGGGTTGCAAAACGGCGCCCTGGGCATCTTCGTGGCCGCCACCTTGTTGCACAATCCGGTGCTGATGACGCCTTCCATCACCTATGCCCTGGTGATGAACCTCACCGCGGCGGCCTTCATCGCCTGGCGGCTGGCCACGGCGCGGCGCAAGCTGGCGTGAAGGGCGCAAACCTGCACCAATGGATCATGGTGGCAAGGAAGAAGGCCCGCCGAAGGGGAAAGGCGGGCCTTCACAAGGCTGATGAGGGGGTTGGGAGGGGAAGTCAGCCTTTTCTGGATTTGCCGGACTTTTTCGCCTTCTTGCGCTCGGCCATGAAGCGCTCGAACTCCTCCGCATCGCGGGCCTGGCGCAGGCGGACGATGAAGTCCTCGAACTCGCGGCGCTCTTCCTCCAGCTTGCGCAGGGTCTCCTCGCGCTCCTTTTCCAGTCTGCGCAGGGTTTCCTCGCGATAGGCGTCAAAGGCCTCGTTGCCGGTGGATGCGCTCCAGGCGCGCGTGGCGGCCCTGGGAGCGGCGGATTTGAACAGATCCTTGATTTCGCTTGCCGCCCTGGCGGCCAGATCGTCCACCGAGCCGCCCCAAAGGACGTAGGCGAGAATGGCCAGGCCGAGCGGCCACCAGACCATGAAGCCCAGGACGAAGGCGGCAATGCCCAGGGGTGTCCAGCGGCTGGGACGCCTGGTTTTGGCAGCTGTGGTGTTCATGAAAATAGCCCTCCGGTCGTGGTTGCGTGATTTTTACATGGTGGGCGTTTTTGCCAAAATCAAGGCAAATCCCTCCCGGATGTGCCGGGAAGAATGAAAAATATCAAGTATTTCAGTTGGGTATATTGAATATTACATCGCGGTAATGATTCTGGACATGGCCGCCATCAGGCTTCCTGAGGTGTCTTGTCCTCATCCAGGAAGGGAATCTCCAGTTCGCTCGAGGAGGTCTTGCGGGTGATGATGATGCGTGGGCGGGCGCTGCTGGCCGGGGCCTCATCGTCTTGTGAACCTTCCGGCTGCGGGGCGGGCTTGATGATGATGGACATGAAGCCTTCATCAGCGGATTCACCGGAGGCGCTCTGGCGGTCCTTGGCGGCGCAGGCCGGATCGTCAACGTCTGGCGCGCCGTCAGCGGCGGGGGGCAGGATTTCGCCTTCCTTCAGTTGGCCGGACTTGCCGGACTCGCCGCGGTCAGCGGAAGAATCAGCTGCCGGGGCATCACCGAACAGCTCCGCATCCTCGGCGAACCAGTCCAGATTGTCCTCTGCGATGGGCGGTTCATCCTGGGCCAGATCATCACGGGCGCCGTCCTCCAGGGCGGCGATTTCGCCCAGGGCGCCGGCGAGGATTTCCAGCTTGCGGGCCAGCTGGTGCTGCTCTTTGGCGATGTCTTCCAGCTGCGGCTCACTGGCGGAGAGTTTCTCCAGTCTCGCAGCCTGCCGGGCGGCCTGCATGGCCATGCGGTTTGCCGCTTGCGGCAGGTGGGCCGGGCTTTCGGTATCCATGGCGGCAAGCGCGGATGCGGCATGCTCCAGAACGGGCCGCAAGGGCAGGGGGCTGCGCTGCGCAGGCATCACGGCGCGCTCCAGCTTGCGCATGGCGGCCAGCAGGTCCTTTGTCTCGCGGGCCTGGTTGCGGCGCAGGTATTCGGACAGGAACCAGCGCCCGCGCGGCGTTTCCATGACGGCGGCCTCTATGGCCTCGTAATCTTCGCGGATGGAGGAGGGGGATTGACTCATGGGACTGACAGACTACTGAAAGGACGCAACTGCGGGTGAATGTGCCGTGGTATGCGAACTATGAACGAAAATGGTTAGCGAAAGGTTGCGCGCCATGACGCAGGGGGAAGCGAGCCGGCTTGGCGCGCGCATCGCCATGGTCTATGGCGCGCTGTTTTTCGGCATCGGGGTTTCCTTGCCCTTTTTGCCCGTGTGGCTGAAGGCGCGCGGGCTGGGCGTGGAGCAGATTGCCCTGGTGCTGGCGGTGCAAAGCGGGCTGCGGGTGATCGCCTCGCCGCTGATGTCGCATCTGGCCGACAGGCTGGGGCGGCTGCGGCCGGTCATGGCCGGGTGCGCGCTGGCGGCCCTGGCGGGGCTGTTCTGGCTGGCCGGGGCAGGTGGCTTTGCCTCCATCGTCCTGGGCGTGGCTGTGGCCTATGGGGCCTTTGCGCCGCTGATGCCCATGACGGAAGCCTATGCGGTATCCGCCGGGCGCCGGCACGGGCTCGATTACGGGCGCATGCGGCTGTGGGGATCGCTGGCCTTCATGGCCGGAAACCTGGTGGCCGGGGCGGCGCTGGATGTGCTGGCGGCGGGACATCTCATCTGGCTGATCGTGGCTGCCCAGGCAGCGCTCGTGGGGGCCTTGCTGCTGTTGCCGCCGCGCGAGCAGACGGCGGATGAGCATGCCCGCCAAGAGACCACGGTGGGGCAGGGACTGGCCCTGGCTTCCGGCGCATTTGCCGTTTTCGTGCTGGCGGCGGGGCTGGTGCAGGGCTCCCATGCCATGGTCTACGGCTTTTCGGCCCTGCACTGGAAGACGCTGGGCTATTCCGGCTCGGTGGTGGGGATGCTGTGGGCCACCGGGGTGCTGGCCGAGGTCGTGCTGTTCTGGTTTTCCGCCCGGCTCATGGCCGGTCTTGGAGCCTTGCGGCTGCTCATGCTGGGCGCGGCGGCCGCCGTGGTGCGCTGGGCGGGGCTGAGCTTCGATCCGCCGCTGATAGTGCTTTTCATGCTGCAATCGCTGCACGGGCTGAGTTTCGGCGCCTCCCACCTGGGAGCCATCGAGTTCATCCGCTCGCGCACCGCGCCGGCGCGGGCGGCCACGGCCCAGGCCATCTATGGGGCGGTGGCCGGCGGGGTGTTCATGACCGGGGCCATGTGGGCCTCGGGCAGGCTCTATCGCGCCTTTGCGGCCGATGCCTGGTGGGTCATGGCGATGATGGCGGCGTTATCGCTTGGCCTGGCGGCGGCCCTGCGCCGGAAAGGGGTGTAGGGCGTAGACCCACAAACCCCGCGCCGTCAGCCCCACAGGGCCGGGGCGGGGGGATGGAGGGTGGAGGTGTCCTCGCGCATGGGGGGGCTGGCGTCCGTGGCCAGCAACAGGGGGCCGTCGAGATCGGTCCAGGTGCAAAGCTGCGCCACCAGGAAGGCCGGGGCCATGGCCAGCGAGGAGGCCAGCATGCAGCCGGTCATGAGGGCCAGGCCGGCATCTTGCGCGGCGCGGGCCAGTTCCAGCGCCGGGGTGAGGCCGCCGGTCTTGTCCAGCTTGATGTTGATGGCGTCATAGAGCGGGGACAGGGCGGGCAGATCCTTCACATCATGGATCGATTCATCGGCGCACAGGGGCACCGGGCGGGGGATGTCTGCCAGGGCGGCATCCTGGCCGGCGGGCAGGGGCTGTTCGATGAGCTCGATGCCGCACTCGTGGCAGGTGGTGAAGAGGGCGGGCAGGTCCTCTTCCCGCCAGGCCTCGTTGGCATCGATGATGATGCGTGCATCCGGGGCGGCCTGGCGCACCGCCTCGATGCGGGCCATGTCATCGGCGGCGGCGCCTGCGCCGAGCTTGAGCTTGAGCAGGGGGCGGGCGGCATTTTGGTGCGCTTGTGCGGCCATTTCTTCGGGCGGGCCCAGGCTGATGGTGAAAGCGGTGATGAGCGGCTCGGGCCGGCGCAATCCGGCCAGTTGCCAGACTGCCTTGCCGCTCTGTTTGGCGCGCAGGTCCCACAGGGCGCAATCGAGGGCGTTGCGGGCCGCCTTCATGGATAGCAGGCGGGGGATGCCGGTGTGCTCCAGACCGTATTCTATGGCCGGGGCGATGGCGCGCAATTGCTCCATGGCCTCCTCGATGGTCTCGCCATA
>JALSNA010000016.1 GCA_026987255.1 Hyphomicrobiales bacterium
TGACTGGTCAGTCGAACGTGAACAATTAGCCCTGCGGCGCTGTGGCCATTATTTGGCGGGGTTGGGCAAGGCCGAACAGCCATATCTGGATGAGGCGCAAAAGGAGCTGGGCGATGAAGCGCCGCAGCAGGCGGAAGTTGTAGCCGGCGGCGGCCAGGATGGCGTTGATGGCATCGCCCATCCGGTGTGCCAGGTAGTTGCGGCCCATCCTGTGCTCTGCCTTCAGATGCCCGATGACCGGCTCCACTGCGGCCCTTCGCTTCATCAATCGCTTGATGGCCTTGGTCATGCGTCGCTTCTGGCCATCAACAAAGACCTTGAACTTCCACGGTAGCGGCAGCTTGTGGCCGCGATAGCCGGCATCGGTCAGCACCCGCTGCACCGGCGCCCCCACCAGCTGTTCGATCTTTGGCAACACCGTGCGTAGTGTATGGCCGTCATGGGGTTTGCCTGGCAGCGCCATGGCATGCACCACGAACTGGCCACCCCGTGAGCGCTTGATGGTGGTGGCCACCGAGACCTTCACCCCAAATTCCCATGGTTTGTGGCTCTTGCCCTTGCCGATGCATTCCACCTCCGGCGCGTGCAGCGCATAGACATGCCGCCCCTTGCCATCACGAGGCTTCTGTGTGCGCACCCGCTCGGCCTGCCACAGCTCCCTGCGGAAGATGTCTTGCAGCGCCGCATCCCCGGCAATTTGCCGTTCAATGTCGCGGATCACCCGCCCAAGCCACGTCTTCAGCTTGCGCAACTCCCGTCTCGCCCGCTTGAACTGCTTCGCATGGGCGTAGCGTTGCTGCTTGATCAACGCCTTCTTGCCAACCCGAACATAGCTCTGCCGCAGCCTCAACCCGTGCTGCCTCGCCAGCTTCACCAGCCGCTCCCGCGCCCTGTAGGCCAGCTTCGCATCGGTGGGGTGAGCGATGTTCTTCTCCTGCACCGTGGTGTCCACCACCACCTGCGTGAACTCGGAAGGCTTCGCCGCGCCCAGGCGCACCGCACACGCCAAGCTCTCCTGCAACAGCGCCTGCATCTTCTCCTCCCCCAGCCGCTGACGCCAGCGCGTCATCGAGGAGCGATCCAGCGGCAGGTCGTGGCGGAAGAACTCTTCGCCGCAGAAGTATTGGTAATAGGGGTTCTCCACAAAACGGCGGCACACTTCCTCGTCGGAGAGATCATCCATGTACTTGATGATGTGCAGCCCCGCCATCAGCCGCGTCGGCAAAGGCGGATAGCCCGGCCCGTCCCGATACAGCGCGCCGATCTCTCGCGCCAGAAAATCCCAGTCGATCGACTGCGCCAGCACAACCAGAGGGTGCTTCATGTCGATGATCTGATCCAGCCGTGCCCGAAACAGATCGTGCTGCCCTGTCTGCACCGGCTCCTTCGGTTTGCTCATGATGTGCCTCCCCGCTTGTCTGCAAGGGAAGAGAATCACAACACAACACGCTGGTCAAATTGCAAGGAAATGGCTCCAAAAGGGGCCGTTCCTTGCAAACAGCAATACTTGGATGGTGGAAATTTTGTCCTATCCTCAACGTGATGGGGATACTTCACGTTCGACTATGAAAGCTCCACTCATGCCGATATCACATCGGCACGGGAGTGTTGCACTTCACGCCGGAATTCACCCACTCGCCTGCCAATCTCCCGGGCGTTGTGAATTATTCGGGTCAATCCCTTTTTCCAAGATTACAGACAAGAAAATTAACCCTTTCATGCGATGCATGATGCTTGTGACACTATCATCAATAGCTTGCGAGAGCACCATGCAAGATCATAATATCACCTACAGCCTGATTATCCCTGTATTCAACGAGCAGGAGGTGCTTCCCCTGCTGGTGGAGCGGCTGAAAAGTCTTGCTGGCAAGCTTGATGGCGCCGCTGAAATCATTTTCGTCGATGATGGCAGCTCAGATGGCACCTGGGAGCTGTTGAAAGAGTATAGCAGAAACGAAGAGGCTTTCCGCCTGATCCGTTTTTCACGCAACTTCGGCCATCAGATCGCCATTACTGCCGGCATGGATGCCGCCTGCGGAGAAGCGGTCATCGTCATGGATGCCGACCTTCAAGATCCGCCGGAGGTGGTATTGCAAATGGCGCAGAAGTGGCGTGAGGGCTTTGAGATCGTTTATGCCCAGCGTGAGCAGCGCAAGGGCGAAAGCCTGTTCAAGCGCGCCAGCGCGGCCTTGTTCTACCGTTTCTTGCAGCGCATGACTGATATCGATATTCCCGTCGACACGGGGGACTTCAGACTCATAGGCAGGCGCGCGCTGGAGACCTTCAAGGCGATGCCGGAGCGCCAGCGTTTCGTGCGCGGCATGTTCGCATGGATGGGGTATCCCCAGGCGGCGGTCAAATTCTGCCGTCCGGCACGAGCTGCAGGGGAAACCAAATATCCGCTGGCGCGCATGCTCCGCCTGGCGGCCACAGGCATGCTGAGCTTTTCGGACAGGCCTTTGCGCCTTGCCTTGTGGCTGGGCGCGGCGGTCTCCGGCATGGCAGTGCTCTATGGCCTTTATGTAATGGCCTTGTGGCTGTTCGATGCTTCCCTGGTGCCAGGCTGGGCATCCATCATGATCGTTACCTCTTTTCTCAGTGGCGTCAATCTGATGATGCTGGGCATTATCGGCCTGTACATAGGCAGCATTTTCGAGCAGGTGCAGAGCAGGCCTCTCTATGTGGTTCAGGAGCGTGACGGTTTTGAGAAAAAGCCGCATAATCAGGTCGAGGAATTGCAAAAACGTCTGGAGAAAGCCTATGCCTGACGCATTTGACGGCTACGCCGCAGACTACCGGGAGCTGGTGGAGGAATCCGTCAGCTTTTCTGGCAAAAAACATGATTTCTTCATGCGTGCCAAGGCGCGTGTCTTTGAAGATCATATCCGTTCCGAATATGGCGCCGGCGCCTTGGGTGGCCAGTTGAAGGCGCTCGATGTCGGCTGTGGCGTGGGCGCCATGCACCCCTATGTGCGGTCTCTGTTCGGGCATCTTGCCGGGGTGGATGTTTCCGGCGATTCCATTGCCCGCGCCCGGGCAAGCAAGGCTGGAGCCGATGAATATCTGAAGTATGACGGCGAACGTCTGCCGTTTGCGGAGAATGCTTTTGACTTCACCTTCTGCGTTTGCGTCCTGCATCATGTGCCGCCGGCAAACTGGCAAGTCTTTGTCCGGGAAATGACGCGTGTAACGCGGCCGGGCGGCACGGTGGCGATCGTAGAGCATAATCCCTACAATCCACTGACACGCCTTGCCGTCGCCAGATGTCCCTTTGATCACGACGCGGTTTTGTTGCAACGCCGCCGTTCGCGTCATTTGCTGCGCGCCGCCGGCATCAAGAGAACAAGGGGCAGGTATTTCCTGTTTGCGCCTTCCGAACACGCCTTGGCGCTGTCCATGGAAAGGTTACTGGCCGGGGTTCCTCTGGGTGGACAGTATGTGCAATTCGGCATGGTCTAGAATGTGTCACCTGTCATGTGAAAACGCCGCCGGAAAGGTCTTGCGTTTCTCCTTTACCGGAGCGGGAGCAACGGCGCTCTATGCGGTCTTGTCGATGCTGCTGCACTGGGTTTGGCATATACCCGCAATGGCTGCGTCGTTCCTTGCTTATTGCGCTGCTGCGGTGTTTTCATATCTTGGCCACTACCATTTCACCTTCCGGTCGCGCCGCCGTCATGATGCGGCAATTCCGGTTTTCGGCATCGTTACCGCACTGGGATACACCATAGCATTGGCCTCTCCCTGGCTGTTCGTTCAACAATTGCACTGGCCCATGTTCACAGCCGTGATCTTCACTTCACTGGTGGTTCCGGCGTTGAATTTCCTGCTTCTCAACAGGCTGGTTTTCTGCAGGTGAATGCCTGCGCCTTTGCAAGACGAGGTAACCTGCCAAACGTTCCTTCTCCCGATAGGGGGCCAGGGCCTGGGCAAAGCGCGGATCGCGCTTCAGATAATCCAGATAACTGAAGGCGAGATGCGCAAAGCCGAGCTTGTAACGGCTTATATCGACAAGAACAAGCTCTGGTGGTTCCTGTTTCCATCTTGCCAGCAACGCATCCAGTTGATTTCTGGCGATCCGCTTTGTTTCCGGCGTTCTGAAACGTATGGCGGCGGGCAAGGCATAAAGACAGCATGCCGGGGCAATCCACTCCGCGCCAGCAGCCAGGACGGCGGAATGTATGATCCGTGGAGAGGTGTTGAAGGCCGCCACGCGCCCAGGCTGCGGCATGGAGCGCATCAATGCCGTCAGATGATTGATAAGCGCCTCCTGTCCATTGGCGGAGCGCATATCAGGGACATATTTACAGGTGTTTTCCGACAACAGCACTCCCCCCAGCAGCAAGGCGGCGATTCTGGCGGGCGCAACGTTCCGGCCAGGCAATGCGACAGCCAGACACGACAGTCCGAAAAGCGTTATCGGAAGGCGATGATAAGCCCATCCCTTGCTTTGCAGCATGGCCGCCAGCGCTGCTCCCACGGCCGCCAGGATCAAGGGGGGCAGAGGCTGGCGTTTCCAATCTCTTGTTCCATTGATCAAAAAGCAGCCCAAAAATACCAGTCCCAGACTGAAAATTATTGTCCGTGCCGCGCTGAAGAATGGATTGCCATAGGCGGGATAGACGATCATGGCCTGTGGCGCCACAGTCAGCACATAATCACGCGCCCACAACCATACGGCAGCCGCATAGGCCAGTCCCACGGCTGCAATGCTCAGGGTTTCCATGCGGATGAGCGAGGACGGGCTTCGGGTTTTCACAAGCCGGTAGGCCTCCAAAAGCAGGGGAATGACCAGGAAATAGGGCTTCAGGGCAAAGCCGATGCCGGCCATGATGCCAGCGGCAAGGCGAGCAGCCGCGGCCCCTTCATCATTTTTTCCGGAGAGAAGGCTGATGACATATGGCAGGGTGAGAATTGCCATCAGGTGCTCGCGCTGACCAAAATGATAGGCCGGTGTAATGAGCAGGATGGCCAGCAAAAGCGCCAGTTGCCATGCCCGGATGGCGGGACGCAGCACATGAATCAGCCAGATGCAGGCAAAAACCAGCAGCAACACCTGAAGCTTGAAAGCAAGAGACGGCGTCAAGCCGGAATTTTGAGCAACCAGCGCCGCAGGCAGGGAAAGCCACCAGACAAGTGGCGGGTTGACGTCAACGATATCCCGGCCGAAGACAGCGCCATTCAGCATACGGCCAGCCCCGTATAGAATCCAGGAAACATCGTGATTGAGATGGATAGTCAAGGTAATGATGGTGAAATGAGCAAAGGCGAGCATTCCGGTCAATATGGCCGCCCAGGCCCCGGCGGAGAGCTTCATGCATGTCCTGTCTTGTCTTGCGGTGATCCGAATTGCCATGGTCTTGATACGGCATTCCGGCGGCTAAACAAAGAGCGCATGCAATAAACCGCAGGCTCCAGCGAAGCCTCCGGGCGAAAGTGTTGCGAAGCGGCGCTCTATGCCCCGCATGGCTCAAGCGTTGCGCGGCCTGCGGCGGTGACGTCATGACGTGACGTTTGCCTTTCCTGGCGCTGATCATGACCTCAGGCCATTTTGGAAATTGCATCATCTTGACGGGGGTGACCCCGCTTTGATCGAGAGCGTTGCGGGGGAATCTGCCATGTCCAGGTATTCAAGAGGC
>JALSNA010000017.1 GCA_026987255.1 Hyphomicrobiales bacterium
TGTCTTGTCCATCATACCCGCCATTCAGGCAAGTTGATGGCGCGATTATCGTTACCGTGCCCATACACATAGGCATTTGCGCCAGCCTTGCCAAGGACTCGCCCGTTCACAGGATGGAAGAGGAAAAAGTGAACACCGCGGTCTGCCTTAGGGTCAGGACTCATAAAGAGGGATGGTGGATGCAGGATTTAGGCAAAATCCCGGTGTCTTTTCGTCCGCAGGCAATACTTGAAGGTATTGGCAAGGGCGAAAAGGCTCCGGGATGAAGCATAAATCCTGCAGATGCCGTTCAAATTTATGGGTCCTGACCCTAGGGTCTGGTCTCAATAAAGGCGCGGATGCCAGCGGCAAATGCGCAAAATATCAGTGGTCTTGTCTTGCCCGCCGATAGTGGTGCTATTGGCGGGCAAGACAAGGCCGCTGAGATGCAGCGCATTTGCCGCCCGAAGGGGCTGGCGGCCAGCGGCAGGAGAAATGCATTGGTGTTTGTTATTGCACATTTTTTCCCGATCTCCTTTTGCTGGCCGCCAGACTGGCGCCGCGTTTTTGTTGAGTCCAGACCCTAGTCCGCCTTGCGGCATTTGGCGAAACGAACCGCCAGATCCGCCATGGGCGCATCCTGAGCCCGCCAGCCCGCCAGCGGCGCGGCCACGAGCCTTCCCGCCGCCATGACCACCGGCTGACCGGCCCAGACAAAGGCCGGAATGGCCGCCGGGCGGACGGCAAAATCCTCCGGCAAGGATACATCCTGCAAGGCGCGCACCTCCACCGCGGCCGCAAGGCCCGCCGCCTCGACATGGAAACGCCCATCCCACAGGGCGCCGGGTGCTCCCGGAGCAAGAATCGCCCGCGCGGCAATCCGCCCCGGCTCGCGCCCGGCCACGAGGGCCGCCTTGCGGCGCACGAAGCGCACGCCGCCGAACACCCGTGCCCGCCCCGTCCCGCCGCTCAGCCAGCCCTCCAGACGCTCCAGCCCGGCCAGATTCACATGGCCGCCCGGCCCGAAAGTGGCCGCGGCAAAATGCAGTATCCGCAGGCGGATGTCCCGCGGCTGCGTCAGCAGGGCAGCAAGGGAGAAAGCCCCCCAGCCATGCCCATGGCAGGTGAAATGCGCCGC
>JALSNA010000018.1 GCA_026987255.1 Hyphomicrobiales bacterium
GGATGGAAAGACATGGGGCCAATGACGCCATGCTGGGCGCACCCATGTGCACCGAAAACCTGCGCAAGGTGCTGGACGAGTGTCTGAACGCAACGCGCGATCTCATGGAGACGGCGCAAGGATTGCCTGCCTTGTTGTGCTCCCGCCGCCTGGCGATGGAATCGGCGGTCATCATCAACATGGCGCGGGAACTCATCGCCGAACTGGCCGGGCGCGATCCGCTGAAAGCAAAAGTCAGGCTTTCAAAGGGGCAATATGCAATGGCCATGCTCAAGGGCATCTGGCATGGCCTGCGCCGAGACAGGAGGAAACAATGAGCTGGATATTCTGGCTTGGACTTTCACTCGTGATCTGCTGGGGTGTGCTGATTTTCCGCTGGCATGGATTCTGGCGCATGGACACCCGCCTGCCGCCCGCCCCGGCCATGCCGCCGCATGGCAAGTGGCCCGCCGTCAAAGCCATAGTTCCGGCACGCAACGAGGAAAAGGACATCGCGGCGGCCCTGACCTCCCTGCTGGCGCAGGACTATCCGGGCGCGTTTCGCATCATCTGCGTCAACGACAATTCCACCGACGCCACGGCGGACAAGGCGCGCGCCCTGGCCGGAGATGATCGGCTCACGGTGCTGGATGCGCCGCCACCGCAGCCAGGATGGGCCGGCAAGGTGGCGGCCCAGCATTTTGCCCTGGAGAGCCTGAAAGACACCCCGCCGGAGTTCATCTGGTTCACCGATGCCGACATCACCCATGCGCCGGACACCTTGCGCCGCCTCGTGGCCCTTGCGCAGGCGCGAAAACTCGGCCTGACCTCGGTCATGGTGCGTTTGCGGTGCGAGAGCACATGGGAGAAATTGCTGGTGCCCGCATACGTCTACAATTTCTTCCTGCTCTATCCGCCAAAGGCGGTATCGCGGCCGGATGCCTATGCGGCCGGGGCGGCGGGCGGTTGCATCCTGGCTCGTCACGACGCACTGGTGGACATCGGCGGACTGGAATCAATTCATGATGCCATCATCGATGACTGCACGCTGGCGCGGCGCATCAAGGACCGCGGCTGGCGGCTGTGGCTGGGCCTGTCGGACACCTCCCGGTCCCTGCGCGCCTATGACCGGCTGGGGGAGTTCTGGACCATGGTGGCGCGCTTCGCCTATGAACAACTGGATCACTCGCCCATCCGCCTCGCCGGGGCGCTGGCGGCGGTGGGATATGCCTTCATCCTGCCCGCGCTTTATGTTCCCGGCTTCATCCTTGGCGCGCCATTGGCGCATTTTCCCGGCCTTGTGGCCTTTGGCCTGATGACGGCCAGCTATCTGCCCATCTTGCGCTTTTATCGCTTGCGCAAGCCCTGGGCCCTGCTCCTTCCCCTTGCCGAGGGGCTTTTCGCCTTGATGACATTGTCATCGGCCATTTCCCACATGACGGGAAAGGGCGTCAATTGGCGCGGCCGCCCGGTCAGTTGAGCGCAAGATGGCTCATGCGCACATTTTGCGCGACAAAAGGGCGGTTTTCTTGCATTATCCGCACAATCGCCATATTGCGGTTTACCAATTCCCTCATGGGGCATCAGTAACGGGGGCCTTGTTCATGAACATCCGGCGCGCCGGCCGCCGGCTTCATGGCCTGTCCCGCACACGGGGTCAAAATGGACGCGAAAAAACCCATTTCCACGCCGCTGCTGGACACCATCCATTCGCCGCACGAGCTGCGCAAGCTGCCGCGCGAAAAGCTGGCGCAGGTGGCCCGGGAACTGCGCGCCGAGGTGATCGACGCGGCATCGGAAACCGGCGGCCATTTCGGCGCCGGTCTTGGCGTCGTCGAGCTGACGGTGGCGCTGCATTACGTCTTCGACACCCCGCAGGACAGGCTCATCTGGGATGTGTCGCACCAGGCCTATCCGCACAAGATTCTCACCGGGCGGCGCAACCGCATCCGCACCATCCGCAAGCGCGATGGCCTCTATGGCTTCACCAAGCGCACCGAAAGCCCCTACGATCCCTTCGGCGCGGGCCATTCCTCCACCTCCATCTCGGCCGCGCTTGGCATGGCCACGGCGCGCGATCTGGCCGGCAGGGACAACGACATCATCGCGGTGATCGGCGATGGCTCGATGAGCGCCGGAATGGCCTACGAGGCGATGAACCACGCCGGAGCCACCGACAAGAGACTCATCGTCATTCTCAACGACAACGGCATGTCCATCGCTCCGGCGGTGGGGGCGCTGACCAACTATCTGTCCTGGCTGGTGTCCTCGCGGCCCTTCCTGACCCTGCGCGACATGGCCAAGCAGCTGGCCAGCAAGTTCCCCAGACAGCTGCGCGAGGCGGCGGCGCGCGCCGATGAATACGCCCGCGGCATGGTGCTGGGCGGCACCTTGTTCGAGGAGCTGGGATTTTACTACATCGGCCCCATCGATGGCCATGACCTCGATACCCTGGTGCCGGTCTTGCACAACGTGCGCAAGGCAAAGGACATCGGCCCGGTGCTGGTGCATGTCATCACCGAGAAGGGCAAGGGCCATCCCTTCAAGAGCGAGGATGCGGAAAAATACCATGCCGTGGCTCCCTTCGATCCGCAGACCGGTGAAAGCAGGGCGGCGAAAAGCAACGCGCCCTCCTACACCAGCGTCTTTGCCCAGGCGCTGATCAAGGAGGCGGAAAAGGATGAAAGGATCGTTGCCATCACCGCGGCCATGCCCTCGGGCACCGGGCTGGACAAGTTCGCCGAGCGCTTCCCCGATCGCATGTTCGATGTCGGCATCGCCGAGCAGCATGCGGTGACCTTCGCCTCCGGCATGGCGGCGGAAGGCTACAAGCCTTATGCCACCATCTATTCCACCTTCCTGCAGCGCGGCTTCGACCAGGTGGTGCATGACGTGGCCTTGCAGAAACTGCCGGTGCGCTTCGCCATCGACCGCGCCGGACTGGTGGGCAACGACGGGGCGACCCATGCGGGAACCTTCGACATCACCTACCTGACCTGCCTGCCCGGCATGGTGGTCATGGCGGCGGCGGACGAGGCCGAGCTGGTGCACATGGTGGCCACTTCGGCCGCCTATGACGAAGGCCCCATCGCCCTGCGCTATCCGCGCGGCGCCGGCACGGGCGTGGACATCCCCGAAGAGGGACGGCCCCTGGAGATCGGCAAGGGGCGCATCCTGCGGCAGGGCGATCAGGTGGCCATCCTGTCTTTGGGCACGCGCCTGGCGGAGGCTCTGAAAGCGGCGCGGGCCCTGAAGACCGCGGGGATTTCCGTCACCGTCGCCGATGCGCGCTTCGCCAAGCCGCTGGATACGGATCTGATCGAGCGGCTGGCGCGCAATCACGAAGTGCTGGTGACCATAGAGGAAGGCTCGCAGGGCGGTTTCGGCGCCCATGTGCTGGAGCATCTGGCCAGGGTGGACGCCCTGCGCCATGGTGCGCGCGTCATTCCGATGACCATACCGGACCGTTTCATCGCCCATGGCTCCATGGAGGAGCAATATGCCGACGCCGGCCTGCAGGCCGCGCACATCGAGGCGCAGGTGCTGGCCGCCCTGGGGCTGGACAGGGATGGCGTGGCGCGCATCGGCAAGGCGTAAGGGGAGGCGCGCATGGCCGGGTCCGCCAAAGAGGCCATAAGCCGCGCCGCGGCGGTGACGAAATCGGCCTCCAGCTCCTTCTACTGGGCCATGCGCCTCATGCCGCGCCCCAAGCGCGAGGCCATGTTCGCCATCTATGCCTTCTGCCGGGTGGTGGATGACATCGCCGACGAGCCGGGCATGAGCCGCAAGGAGCGCCTTGCCGCCCTGGGCCAATGGCGGCAGCGCATCGCCAGGCTCATGGACGATGGTCTTGCGGAAGAGGACATCTGCCGCGCCCTTTTGCCCAGCGTGCGCGCCTTCGGTCTGCGCAAGGAGGATTTTGTGGCCGTCATCGATGGCATGGAGATGGATGCCACCGGCCCCATCGTGGCCCCGGACATGGCCACCCTCGATCTCTATTGCGACCGGGTGGCCTCCGCCGTGGGGCGGCTTTCGGTGCGTGTCTTCGGCGAGCCGGGAGAGCTGGGGCGCAAGATTGCCCATCATCAGGGCCGCGCCCTGCAACTGGCGAACATCCTGCGCGATGTGCAGGAGGACGCCGAAGATGGCCGCCTTTATCTGCCGCGCGAGCTTTTGGACAAACATGGCGTGGATATCTCCGATCCGGCCGCCGTCACGGCCCAGCCGGGCTATGCCGGAGTGTGGCGCGATCTGGCCAGGGTGACGCAAGACCATTTCGACGCCACCCGCGCGCTTTTTGCCAAAAGCCGCGCCGATCTGCGCCCGGCCTACATCATGATGGAAGTCTATGAGCGCAACTTCTGCCGCATGCGCACCCTGACCGATGCCGAACTGGCCGATCCGGCCGTCTCCAAGCGCATGACCAGCAAGAGCGAGAAGCTCTTTGCCGCCCTGAAGATCTGGCTGTGGGGGCGGGCATGAGGGTGCATGTCATCGGCGCGGGCGTGGCCGGGATCGCCGCGGCCATGCATGCGCGCGCGCTGGGGGCGCAGGTCGTGGTGCACGAGCGCACCGGTCATTGCGGCGGGCGGGCGCGCTCCTTTCCCGATGCGGCCCTGGGCTGCGAGATCGACAATGGCAACCATCTCATGCTGTCGGGCAATGCCAGCCTTCTGCGGCTGACGGACATGCTCGGCTCGCGCGGCGAGCTTGAAGGGCCGGATGCGGCGCGCTTCGATTTTTATGAACTGGACAGCGGCCTGCGCTGGTCTTTGGAACTGGGCCAGGGGCGCTTTCCCGCCTGGCTGTTCGATGCCGCCCGGCGCGTGCCGGGCACATCCTTGAGCGATTATCTGAAGGGCCTGAGGCTGCTCATTGCCGGCGGTGAGACGGTGGATGCCCTGTTCAACGATGGCGGGGCGCTGTGGCGGCGTTTCTGGGAGCCTTTTGCCATCGGCGTTCTCAACACGCCGCCGGAGGAGGCGGTGGCCAGGCTGCTCTTGCCGGTCATTGCCGAGACACTGGCCAGGGGCGGGCGTCATTCCCGGCCCCTGGTGGCGCGGCGCGGATTGTCGCACGTCTTCGCCCGGCCCTTCGAGAAATTCGCCGCCCGGGATGAGGGACTGGACCTGCGGCTTTCCCACGGACTGGAGGGTATCGAGGTGGAAGCAGGCCGGATCAGGGCGCTGAAATTCGCCGATGGCGATCTGGTGTTGGATGAGCGGTCATGCGTCATCTTCGCCCTGCCGGCCTGGAGCGCGCGCGCCCTTGTGCCCGCCCTTTCGGCCCCGGATGACTTCATGCCCATCGTCAATGTGCATTTTCGCCTGCCGCCGGGGGCCATGGCGCAGGATGCGCCCCTTTTGCTTGGTGTGCTGGGCGGGGTTTCGCAATGGATATTCACCCGCGCGGATGTGGCCTCGGTGACCATCTCGGCGGCGCGCCATCTGGCCAGGCAGGGCAAGGAGGAGATTGCGCGCAGTATCTGGCCGGAAGTGGCGCGGGCCATGGAGCTGGACGAAGAGCCGATGCCGGCTGTGCGCGTCATCAAGGAGCAAAGGGCCACCTTCGCGGCCACGGCGGCCAATCTGGCGCGCCGCCCGCCGCAGGTCACGGGCCTTGCCAACCTGTGGCTGGCCGGAGACTGGGTG
>JALSNA010000019.1 GCA_026987255.1 Hyphomicrobiales bacterium
CGCGGCGGGCTTTTGTCCCTGGAGGAGGCCTGCAAGCGCTATGCGCTGACGGTGGAGGAATATCTCAGCTGGCAGCGTTCCATAGACAAGCATGGCCTGCAGGGCCTCAGAACGACCCGGCTGAAGGAATATCGCGCTTGAAGGGCGCAAGATTGCCGGACAATCGTTCTGCCAGCACGAAAACGGCCACCCCGGAGAGATCTCTCCGGGGTGTTTTTTTACCTGATCCTTTGCCCGGGCAATGAAAAAGGCCCGCTGGAAAGGCGGGCCTTCTGGATATCATTACCTGTCTGAAGGCCATCCTCACCCCCTGCCAGCCACCCGCAGTGTCCCATGACCTGGGTGGCTGGCAGGGGGCGAGGATGGATGCGCAAGCATTTTTTAAAGCCCCCAATTGGCTGATGGATATTATTCAGGCCATGCGCGGCTGCATGGCGGAGGGAGAGGATGGTGCGCGGATGGTCTCGCCGGTGGTCTTTTCGGCCAGCAGCTCGACCTTTTTCAGCTCGCTTTCGGCCTCTTCGGCGCGCCGGGCGGCGGCCGTGAGCTGGATGTCCAGATCGGCAATGGAGCGCGCCAGATTGTCACGCCGGTTGCGCATGTCCAGGGCGGCGGGCGGATAGCGCACATGGGTGGGATCGTCCACCCCGGCCTTTTTCTCCTCGTAAGCGATGCCGGCTTCGAGCTCTTCCTTCTTGCGGCTGAACTCGCTGATCATCAGCTCGATTTCACCGACCTGGCGGCGGGCTTCCTCGACGCGGAAGTTGTGCAGACGCAGTCGTGCTTGCCAATCCTTGGAACGCATTGATGGCCCCTTCGCTGTTTACGCATACATACTAACGGCCCGCGCGGAGGCGGGAAAAAACATGAGCGGGCCTGGCTGTCCGGAAAGGGGGATTTCCTCTGCCGAGGCTTTCCCCGCAGGTGCGAATCACTTATGAAAAGGATTCATGCATCCGGGATGAATCCGGCCGCGCTGTTGAAGGGCATCATGCGCTTTCAGACTTAAGGGCGGGTAAACGCCGGCGCCGGGATTGCGCGCAGGCAGTCAGGTTTGTTGTCCTTGCCATGCATCGCCGTTTGCCAAGGCGGCATTGGGCCGGGCGAAATCGTTA
>JALSNA010000020.1 GCA_026987255.1 Hyphomicrobiales bacterium
CCGCACGGGCCGGTCTCGCCCATGGACCAGAAATTGTCCGATCCGGCGATGCGGATGATCTTTTCATCCGGCAATCCGGCGATTTTCTTCCACAGACCGAAGGCCTCGTCATCGTCGATGTAGACGGTGACCAGCAGCTTTTCCACCGGCAGGCCGAATTCTTTCGTGATCAGCTTCCAGGCCAGCTCGATGGCCCCTTCCTTGAAATAGTCGCCGAAGGAGAAATTGCCCAGCATTTCGAAGAAAGTGTGATGGCGCACCGTGTAGCCGACATTGTCCAGATCGTTGTGCTTGCCGCCGGCGCGCACGCATTTTTGCGACGTGGTGGCGCGCTGATAGGGGCGCGTCTCCAGGCCGGTGAAGACGTTCTTGAACTGCACCATGCCGGCATTGGTGAACATCAAGGTCGGATCGTTGCGCGGCACCAGCGGGCTGGAGGGCACGATCTCGTGACCATGCTGCTTGAAATAGTCCAGAAAGCCGGAACGGATGTCGTTCACGCTTGCGCCAGTCATCACTCGCTTGCCTCACAGGAAATTCAGGTTGAACCGGGAAAAAGGATATGGCCGTTTGCGCCTGCCCCCGCAAGTGAAAAATGCCCAGGATTCCCCTGCCCCGCCGGGCACGGCGGAGGCGGAAGAGAAACGGGCCGCCCCGCTCGACAAGGGCCGCCCGCATTTTCCCGGATGATTTTTCCCGGCAAATCCCGCGCCCGCCTCAACCGGCCTTTTCGTCCTTGATCTCCTCGGGCTTGATGATGCGCTCGGCCACCAGCCCGGCGTTGGCGCGGATGGCCTGTTCGATGCGCTCGGCCATGTCCGGATTCTCCGCCAGGAATCGCTTGGCGTTCTCCCGTCCCTGGCCGATGCGCTCCGAGTCGTAGGAATACCACGAGCCGGACTTGTCGATGATGCCCGCGGTGACGCCCAGATCGAGCAGCTCGCCGGTGTGCGAAATGCCCTCGCCATACATGATGTCGAACTCCACCTGGCGGAAGGGCGGCGCGACCTTGTTCTTGACCACCTTGACGCGGGTGTGATTGCCGATGACCTCGTCACGGTCCTTGATCTGGCCGATGCGCCGGATATCGAGACGCACCGAGGCATAGAACTTCAGGGCATTGCCGCCGGTTGTGGTCTCCGGCGAGCCGAACATGACGCCGATCTTCATGCGGATCTGGTTGATGAAGATGACCATGCAATTGGACTTGGAGATGGAGGCGGTGAGCTTGCGCAGCGCCTGGCTCATCAGCCGCGCCTGCAGCCCGGGCAGCGAATCGCCCATTTCCCCTTCCAGCTCCGCCTTGGGCGTGAGCGCGGCCACCGAATCGATGACCAGCACATCCACCGCCCCGGAGCGCACCAGGGTATCGGCGATCTCCAGCGCCTGCTCGCCGGTATCGGGCTGCGAGATGAGCAGCTCGTCGATATCCACCCCGAGCTTCTGGGCATAGACCGGATCGAGCGCATGTTCGGCATCGACGAAGGCGCAAATGCCGCCCTTCTTCTGGGCCTCGGCCACCACATGCAGCGCCAAGGTGGTCTTGCCCGAGGATTCGGGGCCGAAAATCTCGATGACGCGGCCCTTGGGCAGCCCGCCGATGCCAAGCGCAATGTCCAGCCCCAAAGAGCCGGTTGGAATGGCCTCCACCTCGATGGCCTTGTTGTCGCCCAGCTTCATGACCGAGCCCTTGCCGAAGGCGCGGTCAATCTGGCTCAAGGCCGCTTCCAGCGCTTTTTTCTTGTCCATGGATGAATTCTCGACCAGTTTCAGCTTTGCCTGCGACATATGCCCATATCTCCTTGCTGTGCAAGCCTCGCATGTGGTGAAGGCTTTTCGTTCTCATCTATTCTCATTATGTTCTCTTATTGTTTCAATTGCAAGAGAAAAAGTGTTCACGGCACAAGGGGGCTTGAAAAACGCTGGCACGGCCATCCTCACCCCCCTGCCAGCCACCCCGATCATGGGTCGCTTCGGGTGGCTGGCAGGGAGTGAGGATGGTCTTTATGACAGTCGACAGGAATGCCCGGCCTAAGACAAGGGCGCCGGGCGCTTGCGCGTAGGGGGCCTGGTTGAATCAGAAGCCGCCTGATGGGGAGAGAGCAAGCGCCCGGCTGGGATCCGGAACCAGCGGGAAAATGTTTCCGGACCCGTTCCATGTCCGCCACGCCCCCATGGGAGCGCGGCGGGTAACTCTAACTGGCCCGCGCCGCCACGTTGCGGCGCCTCCAGGTGCGGCGCAGGCTGGCCGCCAGCGCCTTCACGCTCATGTCCTTGCTGACCTCCCCGCCATAGGGATCAAGGCCCAAGGAGGCATAGACATTGGCAATGGCGTTCTGCAGGTCCGCATAGGCCACGTCATGGCGCGCCGCGGCCAGCAGGGTGTTCATCTGCTCGCGGATCAGGGTCTGCTCGCTGGCCGCGTCATTGGCGGCCGCCGCGCGCACCTGCCGCAGGATGCGCCTTTGCACATCCAGATATTCACGCGCCGAATTGAGCACCCGCCCCTGATAGACGTAGCGCACCCGGGAGACATAGACCTGGGTCATGACCGCCATGGTCAGCGCCAGGGCCCGCGCATGCTCCAGCCGGGCCTGGGCCTCGACCTGCCGCTTGCGGGCCGGATAGCGGAACAGCCGCATGAGGTTCCAGCTTGCCTTCGCGCCCCAGTTCACCCAGTTGTTGTTGTAAAGGAAATCATTGGCATCCACATTCAGCGCCGTATAGACCGATGCCCCGGGCAGCAGCTCCAGCAGCGCCGCGGTGGCTTCCTTTTCATTGATTCGCTTCTTCAAGGCCGCCTCGCGCAGTTCCGGGCGGTTTTTCAATGCAATGGCGATCATCCGCGAGCTGTTCCATTTCAGCCGCAGCCCCGCCGGCCTGCGTTTCGGGATGGCCAGCGAGAAGCGCACCCCCGGCGCGACATTCATCAATGCCCCCAGTTGCAGCTTGGCGCTGCGCAGCTCCTGTTCCAGCTGCTGCAGCTGCTTCTTGATGCTGATCAGCTCGCGCTCATATGTCAGCGCCGTAAGCGGCGTGGTCTGGCCCGAGGCCGCCAGGTGCCGCGAATTGCGCATGGCCCGGCGCACCCGCCGCGCGAGCCTGTGCATGGCCCCGGAGAGCCTTTGCTCGCTGGCGGCGCGCCAGAAGGCGGTGCGCACATCCTCGATCACCCGGTTGATGACCTTGCGCTTGCGTTCGGTGGCGATCAGCACCTTGTCGGCCGCCTGCCGGGCGCGCACATAGGACAGGCCGAAATCCAGGATGTTCCACGAGAAGGTGAGATCGGCGGTCAGGGAGGTCTTTTCGGTTGATTTCGACGGCTCCAGGGACTGGATGCCGGTGAGCAGGGACTGCGACTTGCCACCCGGCTCGTTGGAGCGCCGCGACCAGCCGGAGTTGGCCACCAGCTTGGGCAGCATGTCCCAGCTTTTCAGTTCGGCATCTCCCATGGCCAGCGCCTGGTTCATCTGCTCCACCCGGAAGTCGAGATTGTATTTCAGCGCCCGCGCCATGGCCTCATAGAGACTGACCGGCCCGTGAATGGGCTCCTGTCCGGATGCCAGATCCCGCAGATTGCCTTCCGTGAACCCCGCAATCTCCTCCATGGTGAGATTTTCCGGCGTGACCGCGCACCCCGACAACAGGACGGCTGCCGCCAGGGCTGTGATGATCTTTCTCGCCATTCCCCTCTTTCCTCTCATGCGGGCATATTTATTTATACACCCTGTATAGTTGCATTTCCGGACAAATAAAAACCCAAGCGCCCCTGCACGGGATGGCCGGAAATGTCAGTTGATCCGGCTTCTGCCGCCCGGCCCGTCCCGACTGCCCTCTGCGACGAACTGGCGTGCCTTGACGAAGCCGAATCAACTGATCACTTTTCTATCATATGTGGTAATTGTTAATCAACATATAACGCTGGTTGTATTTCTTGATCAATTCCCCCGCCGGGGATGACGCCACCACATTGGCCATCGCCCGCCTTATTTCTTGCGCCGGTCGAAAACCCGCCCGGAAACCGTATAACGCACCTTGGCGCCCTTGCCCGCCTGGCGCGCGGCCACCACCACCGCCAGCGAATCCACATCCGGGTTGGGCAGATAGACCACCGCCCGCACCAGGGCATAATCCACCGGACAGCCACGCGATTCCGGCAGCCTCCTGTCCTTGTGGATGCGCACATCGCCGCCCGGTGTGCTCAAGGTCAGTTCATAGCCCTTGGTCTTCAGGCCCGGACATGCCTTGCTGGCGAGCGGAAAGGTCTTGAGGATCAAGCCGCCGGAAAGCCCGGGAGCGGCGATGAACATGGTCTTTTCCGCGCCCTTCCCCTGTGGTTTGAAGGCCTTGCCGCGCGGCACCAGGGTGAGATAGCGGATGACCCGCTTGGCATCGAAATAATTCTCGTCGCGCGCCCGCTGGATGGCCTGGCGCACGGTGATGCCCGCAGGGATTTTTTCCTTCACCTCATAAACGAAGGGCGAGCGGTGAATTTCCTCGCCGCTGCGCAGATCGTAGATGCGGATTTCCGAAAAGGGAACCATGGCGCGGCTTGCCGGAGCATCCAGGATCTGCTCCACGGGCTTGTCCCCCGGATGGCGCAGGCCATATTGCTCGATGCCGAAGAACAGGCCGCGGCCATTGAAACCGACGATATCCAGCCCCGGCGCATCCGTGTTTTCCGCCGCGATGGCGAGCGGCGGCAGAACGCCCAGCAGGGCGGCAGCGGCAAGCAGGCGTGCCTTGTGCATCATGATTGAACTCCACTTATCGGCAGATGACCATATCCACCCGGATATGTGCCCTGCCCCTTGTCTCATGGCAAGGGGCTGCACATATGAAAAATGGGTAAGTTTGATCCAGATGGAGGAGACAATGAAACGGCTCTCCCTGCTCGCCCTGGCCACGGTGGCCATATTGAGCCTCGCCCATCCGCTTTCGGCAGGCAATACGCAACGCGAATCGGGTCTCCAGTTGCCGCCGGGCGATGCCAGGGCGGCCCGTCCCCTGATCGCCGAGCATTGCATCAAGTGCCACCTTGTTTTGGGCTTTCCACGCGACAAGTTGCAACCGGCCGTCAAGGCCCCGCCTTTCCATGTCATCGCCAACGATCCGCAACGATATCCCGACCAGGCCTTGCGCGCCTTTTTGCGCAAGCCCCACTACCCCATGCAGGGATTTGTCCTCTCCAAACGGGACATCGATAACATCATCGCCTTCCTGCATACCCTGCGCAAGAAATCTCCGCGCAAGAAACCCGCAGCACAATGATGTGCCCTTTAGGCGCAGCAACCATCCGCGGAACTTGAGCCTTTTTCGGCCTGTTCCTGCTGGATCGGCGGACAGGGCACATCACCATAAGAGCAGAAGACGCAGCAATCCCCCGCCCTGGGCTTGAGCAGGGCATGGCAGTTTTCGCACTCATAAAACCACTGGCAGGCGTCCGTGGGCATGGTTTCGGTCTTTTCGTGCCCGCATTCAGGGCAACGGATGGTGGAGCGCAAGATGATCTTGCTCATGACGACAACCTCCTTGTGCGCCCCATCTTGCCCCATTGCGCATCACGCGCAAATCACATTTCCCGTGTCATGCCGCGCACGAATTCGTGCAGGCCGGTGC
>JALSNA010000021.1 GCA_026987255.1 Hyphomicrobiales bacterium
CCTCAGCGGAAAACCACCGCCACGCCCAGCCCGCCAAGGGCGGCGCGGAACAGGCGCAGCTCGAAGTCCCATCTTTGCGCCAGATCCTTGACGATGGCCAACCCCAGGCCGGTGCCCGGAGTCTTTTCATCCAGCCGCCTGCCGCGTTGCAGGATTTCGTCATATCTGTCTTGCGGCACGCCGGGGCCGTCATCCTCGATCACCAGGGCCAGGGCCGCGGCGGAATTGCGCCGGATGCTCACCGAGACATGGCCGCGCGCCCACTTGGCGGCGTTTTCCAGCAGGTTCCCCGCCAGTTCGAGAAAATCGCCGCGCTCCATGGGCACAAGCGCATCCGGCGGGATGTCCACATGCCAGGTCAGGGGCACATCCCCGGTCATCGGCTCCAGCGCCTGGATGATGGCCTCGATGTTTTTTCTCACCGGGGTTTGCGGGCGCTTGCCATGGCGCTTTCCCTGCATCCTGGCGCGCGCCAGCTCATGCTCCACGTGAGCGGAAAGGGCGCGCACCTGCTGGTGGATGACGGCCGCCGCATCCTGCGCGCCGCGCGCCTTCAGATCGCGCCCCTGGGCGGCGAGAATGGCCAGCGGCGTTTTCATGCCATGGGCCAGGTCGGCGGCGCGGGCGCGGGCGCGCTCGGCCTCCTTGCGGTTTTCCGCCAGCAGGGCATTGAGCTCCGCCGTCAGCGGGCGGATTTCGCGCAAGGTATCTTCATCGGGCAATGTCCGGCTTTTGCCGGCGCGGATGCGGGCGATCCTGCCGCGCAGGGCCCGCAAGGGTTTCAGGCCCAGCCAGATCTGGCCGGCCACGCCAAGAAGCAGCACTCCGGCGAGCAGCGCCAGCGCCAGGTAAAGATCGTGGCGGAACTCATCCACGGCCGTGGAAATCTCCCCGTGATCCACCGCCAGGGTGAAGATATAGCGCTTTTCGCCATCGCCGGCATCCAGCCACACGCCGCGCACCAGGGCGAACAGATCGGCCTTGCGCGGCCCCTTGATGACATATTCCTGCAAGCCCTCGCGGCTGAGCCGAGCCGGGGAGAGCTGCAAGGCGGTGTCCCACAGGGAGCGCGAGCGCGCCAGCACCTTGCCCTTGGCGTCATCCACCTGCCAGTAGAAGCCGCTGTAGGGGCGGGTGAAGCGCGGATCGCTCAAGGGCCTGCGCAGGCCAAAGCGGCCATCGGGCCGTTTGTAAAACTGCGGGATGAGCTGGAGCATGTGGTTTTCCAGCTCGGCATGGATGCGCCGCTCCACGTGATGTTCGAAGAGGCGCGACAGCTGCCAGGCAAAGAGCGCCAGGGAAGCGGCCAGAATGGCGGCATAGAGCGCCAGCAGGCGCAAGGTAAGCGAACGGGGGCCCAGGCTCACGCCTCGTCCTCCCTGCCGGGACAGGTCATGACATATCCCATGCCGCGCCGGGTTTGCAGCAGATCCGCGCCGATCTTGCGGCGGATGCGCGCCACCAGGGCCTCCAGGGCATTCTCGCTGCGGCTGTCGATGTCGTCGTGAATGTGCTCCATGAGCTCGGTGCGCGCCACCACGCGCCCGGCATTGTGCATCAGATAGCTCAAGAAGCGGTATTCCAGGGGGCTGATGGCCAGCGGGCGGCCGCGCAATGTCACCCGCGCGGCGCGGGTGTCGAGGCGCAAGGGGCCACATTCCAGAATGATGCTGGAGTGGCCCTTGGAGCGGCGGATCAGGGCGCGCAGGCGGGCCAGGAGCTCCTCCATCTCGAAGGGCTTGGCCAGATAGTCGTCACCGCCGGCGTCCATGCCCTCCACCTTGTCCTGCCAGCTGCCGCGGGCGGTGAGCACCAGAACGGGAAAGCCGCGCCCGGCGCGCCGCCAGTTGCGCAGCACGGTGAGGCCATCGAGCCGGGGCAGGCCGAGATCGAGAATGACGGCGTCATAATCTTCCGTGAAGCCGCGAAAATCGGCCTCCTCGCCATCGTGCACCACATCGCAGACATAGCCCATGCCGCCCAGGGCGCGGGCGATGTCCGCGGCGATGATCTCCTCGTCCTCGACAATCAGGATGCGCAAGTGACGGCTCCTTTATCCATGAAGGCTCAATCGCCAGATTTGAAATTCGTTCTGTAACGGGGTGCGGCGGCCTGGATGCGCAACACCCGCAGATGACTCTTGCGGTCCAGCAGGCGGATCACATAGACGGCCTTGCGGCCCTTCCCGAGCAGGCGCACATCCAGCACCTTGCCACCATGGACCTTGCGCAACCTGGCCAGAATGACCGAAAGGGAAACGAGACGGCCAGACTTGCGGCCGGCGCGGGCAAGAACATGGTCATCATCATGGTCATCGCCGCCATTGTCCGATTGCGCGCCGGAGGATGCGTTGCCGCCATTGCCGCTTCCGCCACTGTCCGCGCCGCCATTGCCGCCGCCATCGTCCCCTCCGTTGTCGCCACCGCCATCATCTCCGCCGCCATCATCATCCGCCAGGGCGGCAGGCGCATGACAGATGGCCCCGGCGGCCGGGACCAGGGCCAGCAGGCCAACAAGCAGGATATGCAAAAGACGGCTCATGCGGAATCTGAAGCCAACAACACGAAATGGGGCGGACACATCTTTGATCCTATGGGGAAAACCCTGACATTTTCCTGACATGGCGCATCAGAAAGCTGACAGCGCTCTTGTGCGAAACCTGTTTCCGTCGAAACCGGAAAGCCCCGGGAAACCCGAACAGCAAAGCACAAGGAAAGATGACAATGACCTTCTCGAAGAAAATGATCGCCCCGGCCCTGATCGCCCTTTTCGCCGTCTCCGGACTGGCCATGACCTCCGATGCCGCCTTCGCCAAGAAGCGCGTGATCACCAATTTCGAATCCGGCCAGAGCATGGATCGCGACAGCGGCAGGCACATGGACAGCAGCCGCGGCCACGATGACCGCAGTGGCAATGACCACAATGGCAATGACAATGATCATGGCGGCAACGATGGCGGCCATGATGGCGGCCATGACGGCGGCCATGATGGTGGCAACGATGATGGCGGCGCCGGCGGCAACGATGGCGGCCATGATGGCGGCAATGATCGCGATTGACGAGGCCCCCGGCGGATGAGCTTTCCCCAAACGGCTCATCCGCCGCCGCGCCAGGCCCGCCTTGCCCCCGCGCGCCTGGCTAAAGACCCCGGATCCCGCAAAGCGATCCGGGGTCTTTTCGTTTCTCCCAGCCATGCAAGCCTTTGTCCCGCGCCCGGAATGGAATCTTTTTATTGTGAGGCGCGGCCTTCTGAGTCACAATGCGCGCCGGACGCGCATGTCCGCATACCGGGGGCAAAGGTCATGCCCGGTGGAGTTGCGCGCTGGACAATACAAAAAGGGAGATCAGGGAGATGAAAAAGACCGTATTGAAAGGCATTATTCTGGCCACCACCATGCTGGCGGGAATTACATCGGCCATGGCGGCGGACGTGACCTTGAAGATCGAAAGCTGGCGCAGCGACGATCTGCAGATCTGGCAAAAGAAGATCATTCCCGCCTTCGAGGCCTCTCATCCGGGCATCAAGGTGAAGTTCACCCCCACCGCGCCGACGGAATACAACGCCGCGCTCAATGCGCGCCTGAAGGGCGGCACGGCGGGCGATCTGATCACCTGCCGCCCCTTCGATGCCTCGCTGGCGCTGTTCAAGCAGGGCCATCTTGCGCCGCTGACCGATCTGGAGGGGATGAAGAACTTCGGCTCCGTGGCCAAGTCCGCCTGGATCACCGATGACGGCAAGACGCCCTTTTGCGTGCCCATGGCCTCGGTGATCCATGGCTTCATCTACAACAAGGACGCCTTCAAGAAGCTGGGAATCACGCCGCCTTCCACGGTGAAGGAGTTCTTCGCCATGCTGGACAAGATCAAGAAGGACGGCACATATGTGCCCATGGCCATGGGCACCCATGACCAGTGGGAGGCGGCCACCATGGGGCTGGAGAACATCGGCCCCAACTACTGGAAGGGCGAGGAAGGGCGCATGGCCTTGATCCGTGGCGAGCAGTCCCTGACCGATGAGCCCTGGGTGGCGCCCTACCGCCAGCTGGCCAAGTGGAAGCCCTACCTGGGCGATGGCTTCGAGGCCCAGACCTATGCCGACAGCCAGAACATGTTCACCCTTGGCCGCGCCGCCATCTATCCGGCCGGATCGTGGGAGATTTCGGGCTTCAACAAGCAGGCGGATTTCAAGATGGGCGCCTTCCCGCCGCCGGTGGAGAAAAAGGGCGATACCTGCTACATCTCCGATCATACCGACATCGCCATGGGCATGAACGCCAGGACGAAACACCCCAAGGAGGCGCGCATCTTCCTCAATTGGGTGGCCTCGCCGCAGTTCGCCAAGATCTACTCCAACGCCCTGCCCGGCTTCTTCTCGCTGTCCAACAAGCCGGTGGAGCTGCAGGACCCGCTGGCCAGGGAGTTCGTCTCCTGGCGTGACAAGTGCAAGTCCACCATCCGCTTCACCTACCAGATCCTGTCGCGCGGCAAGCCGAACCTGGAAAACGAAACCTGGTCGGCCTCGGTCAACGTCATCACCGGCAAGGAAACGCCGGAAGCGGCCGCCGAGCGTCTCGAGCAGGGTCTGGCCAGCTGGTATGGCCCGCACAAGAAATATCTCAAGAAATAAGCCGGAATCGAGCTGACATCTCCGGGCCGCCGCAACGGATGCGCGCGGCCCGGAGATTGCAAGCACCCCTCCTTCATGAAAAAAACCGTTCGCTGGCATATCGCGGTCTTTCTCGCTCCGGCGCTGGCCATCTACACGGCCATCATGGTGCTGCCGCTGATCGGCACCTTGCATCTGGCGCTGTTCAAGACGGTGGACAATCATCTGGTCTTTGCCGGGCTGGAGAACTTTCGCGCCCTGCTGTGGGAGCCGCGCTGGGCCAGGGCCTTCTGGAACGCGCTGGCCAACAACACCTGGTTTTTCATCATCCACATGCTGGTGCAAAACCCCATCGGCATTGCCCTTGCGGCGCTGCTGTCCAGCCCGCGGCTGCGCTTTGCCAATGCCTACCGCACGGCGATTTTCATGCCCACCATCTTGTCCTTCGTCATCGTCGGTTTCGTATGGAAGCTGATCTTGAGCCCCTTGTGGGGCATTGCGCCCGATTTCATGCAGGCTTTGGGCCTGCGGCACTATTTCGCCCCCTGGCTGGGCCGGGAGGAAACCGCCCTGACCACGGTGGCGCTGATCTCGGTGTGGCAGTTCGTGGGCATTCCCATGATGCTGATCTATGCCGCCTTGCTGTCCATTCCCGATGAGGTGATCGAGGCGGCCGAGTGCGACGGGGTGCGCGGCATGAGCCAGTTCTGGAAAATCAAGCTGCCGCTCATCCTGCCCACCATCGGCATCGTCTCCATCCTGACCTTCGTCGGCAATTTCAACGCCTTCGACCTGATCTACGTGGTGCAAGGGGCGCTGGCGGGGCCGAACTTCTCCACCGACATCCTGGGCACCTTTCTCTACCGCACCTTCTTCGGCTTCCAGCTGCAACTGGGCGATCCCAACATGGGCGCGGCCATTGCCTCCATGATGTTCTTCATCATCCTGGCCGGGGTCATGCTCTATCTCTTCGCCGTGCAAAGACGCCTGCGGCGCTATCAGTTCTGAGG
>JALSNA010000022.1 GCA_026987255.1 Hyphomicrobiales bacterium
CATCCGGCGGCGGCGGTGATGCCGGGCACCACCTGAAAGGGGATGCGCTCTTGCGCCAGGCGCTCGATCTCCTCGCCGCCGCGGCCGAAGATGAAAGGATCGCCGCCCTTCAGGCGCAGCACGCGCTTGCCCTCGCGGGCCAGGCGGGCCAGCAGACCGGAGATGGATTCCTGATCGAGGGTGTGCTCCTGGGGCTTCTTGCCAACATAGATGCGCTCGGCCTCGCGGCGCACCAGGTTGAGGATGCCATCGCCCACCAGGCGGTCATAGAGCACCACGTCGGCGCGCTGCATGAGGCGCAGGGCCTTGAAGGTGATGAGATCGGGATCGCCGGGGCCGGCGCCGACCAGATAGACCTCGCCGGTGATGCCGGTCTTCTCTTCCGCCTCGGCGGCCTCAAGCTCGCGGTTCATCAGGGCCTCGGCGGCGTTCTCGTCGCCGGAAAAGACCAAGGTGGCCAAAGGGCCGTCCAGGGTGCGCTCCCAGAAGCGGCGGCGGTTTTCCGGCGATTTCAGCCGCTTCATGACCTTGTCGCGAAAAACGCCGGCGAATTTCGCCAGCTTGCCATAGGCAGACGGCAGCATGGTCTCCAGACGGGCGCGGATCATGCGCGCCAGAATGGGCGAGGCGCCGGAGGAGGAGACGGCGACCACCAAAGGTGCGCGATCGACGATGGAGGGCATGATGAAATCGCACAACTCTGGGCGGTCGGCGACATTGACCGGCACCTTGGCGGCGCGCGCCAGGGCGGCGATGCGCTCGTCATCGGCCTTGTCGCGGCAGGCGGCATAGGCCAGGGCCACGCCGGCAAAATCCTCTTGCCGCGGGCAATGGGGGATGTGCTCCAGATTGTCGTGATCGCGGATGGTCTGGAAGTCGTCATCCAGGGCATCGGCGAAAAGGCGCACCCTGGCGCCGGCGCGCAGGGCGATCTCGGCGCGGCGGGCGGCCACGGTGCCGCCACCGGCGACAATGACGGTGCGGCCGGTGACATCCCGGAAAATGGGCAGGTAATCCATGAAGCTGTTCCGCCTTGGTGAGTCCCGTTCAGCCGCCCTTATCCACCTTATCGGCCCAGTCTGTAAAGAGGGCGGCCAGGCGGCGGGCCTCG
>JALSNA010000023.1 GCA_026987255.1 Hyphomicrobiales bacterium
AGGCCCTTTTCGCCCTGCGCGCCATGCGCAACGATTTGCAGCCCCTAGCCTGCGCTCTTCAGGCGCAAATCACCGCCTGTCTGACCGCGCTTGACGCTGCCCCGGGTGCGCGCCTGGCGCGCATGTCCGGATCCGGAGCAACCTGCTTTGCGCTTTTCGAAACCGAATCCGCCGCCCGCGCTGCCGCGCTCCGCCTGCGCAAGGCGCATCCCGAATGGTGGGCGAAAGCCGCAGTCCTTGGAAATGGTCAAGCAAGCCATACCATAGCGTAAAGTCTATGGAATGGAAATTGCGTAAATATTCATCAACGGCATGACATATGGTTGGGCAAAACTGCATTTCATCGTTTATTGCAATAAAAACCATATCAGGTGAGCATTTTTCTATTGACAGGAAGTGGTGGCAAGGTTAGGGCTGAAAACAGCAAGGCAAGGCGCGCAAAGAAATGATTGCGCATTCATCTGTCCCTGAACGCCTTGCCTCTGGTTTTCGTTCAGGGCAAGAAAGATCATGCAGCTGCGGTTTAGTTAAGGAGTATTCATATAGCTGAATATATCCGCTGAATCTGCTGAAGGGGCAAAGAAGGTATAAATCTCATGACCGAACAAGCACAAATGGATGCAAACACCGCCTATGTCGAGCTGACCGCCGATATCGTCTCCGCCTATGTCGGCAACAACGCCGTCCCGGCCAATGAGCTGCCGGCGCTCATCAACGATGTCTACAAGGCGCTGGCCGGGGCCGTGGCCGGTGGCGCCGAGGAAAAGAAGGAAGAGCTCAAGCCGGCCGTGCCCATCCGCCGCTCGGTGCAGCCCGATTACATCATCTGCCTGGAGGACGGCAAGAAGTTCAAGTCCCTCAAGCGTCACCTGCGCACCCATTATGACCTCTCGCCGGAGGAATACCGCGAGAAGTGGGGCCTGCCGGCCGATTATCCCATGGTCGCGCCCAATTACGCCAAGGCGCGCTCCGCTCTGGCCAAGAAGATGGGTCTCGGCCAGCGCCGCAAGGGCAGTTGATCTTGGCCAGAAACAGCCATGGAGCAAGAGCCGCCCTTCGGGGCGGCTCTTTTTTTCTCCGCGTCAGTCTTGCCAGCATGGGGGTGTCTGA
>JALSNA010000024.1 GCA_026987255.1 Hyphomicrobiales bacterium
AAATCGCCGCTCTACAAATGGCCCTACCGCGAGGGCCTGCGGCTGGACGAGGCCATGCATCCGCTTACCCTCATGGCCACCGGCATGTATGGCAGGCCCCTGCCGAAGCAGAACGGCGCGCCCATCCGTCTTGTGGTGCCGTGGAAATACGGCTTCAAGTCCATCAAGTCGGTGGTGCGTATTACCCTCACGAAAGACCAGCCGCCCACCACATGGAACATGCTGGCCCCGGATGAATATGGCTTCTATGCCAATGTCAATCCGCATGTGGATCATCCGCGCTGGTCGCAGGCCACCGAGCGCCTTCTGGGCTCGGGCCTGTTTGCCGGCAACACCCCGACGCGCATGTTCAACGGTTATGAAAAGGAAGTTGCGCGGCTCTATGAGGGTATGGATCTGCGCAAGTTCTTCTGAAAATCATGATGGATGTTCACAAGATCAACGCCCTCTTGCGCAAGATTCCCGTCTGGCCCGTGCATGTGCTGGGGGCGCTGGCGGTGGCGGGCTATTTCGCCCTGGCGGCGGCCGGGCGGCTGGGGCCGGATCCGGTGCGCATCCTGGAGCAGGATCTGGGCAGATTGGCCCTGAAGGAGCTCATCGCGGTGCTGGCCATCAGCCCCTGGCGCGATTTCACCGGCATCAACCTGTTGCGCTTTCGCCGCGCCATCGCCCTGGCGGCCGTGCTGGCGGTCACGGTGCATCTGGGTGTGTGGCTGTTTCTCGATCTGCCGGGCATTTCCCTTCTGGGGCGCGAAATCCTCAAGCGCCCCTATATCACCATAGGCATGGCCGCCTTCGCGCTCATGATCCCGCTCGCCCTGACCTCTTCCAACGCCGCCATCCGCCGCCTTGGGGCCATGCGCTGGCGGCGCCTGCACCGGCTCACCTATCCGCTCATCGTGCTCTGCGCAATCCACTTCATCATGCTGCGCAAGGGCTGGCAGGCGCAGCCGATGGTCTATCTCGCCATCATCCTGATCTTGCTGCTGGCGCGCCTTTTGCCGCGCAAGACCCCGGCCCGCGCCCGGCAGGGCGTCTGAGGCACGGCGGCGGGCATTCGCCCTTGCCTGTCGAGGTTCCAGCCGGGAGTCTTGAAAAACGCTTGCGCGGGCCGCCTTCGGCGCTCCTTGACAGGCCAGGGCAAATGGAAACACACTCGCTCATCTCCCCTCCTTCCGGAAGGAAGACGAGGTGAAACAAGGCGCGCATCCCCCTGGCCACACCCGGGACCAAGGGGGAGGTGGCACGGGATTTATCGTTTTTGCGGGAGTTTTGCATGACCACGCCCTTTGACGGCTTTCCCTATCTGCGGCGCACGCAAGGGGCGCTTCCGGCGCGGGCGTGGAATCTCTGGCGGCGCTGGCAGGCGCGGTTCGGCGATGTGCTGGAGCAGCCCCTGGCGGCCCGGCCGGGCACCCTGGTGGTGCTCACGGATGTCTTCTGGCTGCTGGTGGACGCCGCCCAGACCTCGCGCCCGGTGATCCTGTGGCTGGATTTCGAGACCCGCGGCCGCGACGCCCTGCACGCGGACATCCCATGCGCGGTGCAATATTACGACTACCCCGGCGCGCGCTTTCATGACGCGGCCATTGCCGAAGCCGTGGCGCGCATGGAGCGGGACTTGAAGGCCTGAGGCCCGCTCATCGCTCGTGAAAGGATTCGCTTGCCATGCGGTGCAGTGGCTTGGTGATATACTGGAAGATGGTCTTTTCGCCGGTGATGATATCCACCTGGGCCACCATGCCGGGGATGACCGGGAGCTTCTTTCCCTTGTGCAGCAGGTAATTGGCGCTGGTGCGCACCTCGGCAAGGTAGAAAGTGTGGCCCTTTTCATCGGTGACACTGTCGGCGCTGATGCGCTCAAGGCGGCCCTTCAGGGCCCCGTAGATGGTGTAGTCATAGGCGGTGAGCTTGACCACCGCCGGCTCGCCGGGGCGCAGAAAGGCGATGTCCTGGGGCCGAAAGCGGGTCTCGATGAGCAGGTTGGTGGTGGCCGGGACGATCTCGGCGATCTCGCCGCCGGGCTTGACCACCTGGCCGATGGTGTTGACGTGCATGGCCTTGATGACGCCATCCACGGGGCTGCGCACGCCGGTGCGGCGCAGCTTGTCGGCATCGGCGGTGAGCGATTGCGACAGGGCGGCGAATTTTACCTGCGCCTCGTTCAGTTCGGTGAGGGTGCGGGTGCGGAAATTGCTTGTCTTTTCGGCCTGCAGGTTGCGGATTTCCTCCAGCCCGGCGCGCAGGCGCGGCAGGGAGAGCCGCAAGGCCTCCTGCTGTCCTTCCAGGTCGTTGAGCTTGCCCCTGGCGGCCAGCAACTCGGCTTTCGATACGATGTGATCGCGCGCCAGCGGGGCAACCAAAGCCAGCTCCTTCCTGGCGATGGCCACCGCCCGTCTCAAAGAGGCAATGCGGGCTTTCGTCTCGGCGATCTCGTTGGTCTTCTGGCGCGCCTTGTCCTCCAGGGCGGCCAGGGCGGAAGCGATCTCGCTGCGGGCCGCCTCGTAGAGATTGCGGTTCTGCGCCACCAGATCCGGATGGGCAGAGGCAAAATCCGCCTCATAGGACAGCTCGTGCCCGCTCAATTGCGCCTTGAGGCGGATGATGCGGGCGCGCAACCCGGCCAGCAGGGCGCGGTTCTTGCCCAGCAGGGAGCCTGCACCGGTGGGGTCGATGCGCAACAGCAGCTGGCCCTTTTTCACCTTGTCGCCCTCATGGACGAGGATATCCTTGACAATGCCGCCTTCGTAATATTGCACCTTGCGCACCTTGCCGGCGGGCACCACGCGGCCCTGGCCGATGGTCACCTCCTGCACCACCGCCTGGGTGGACCAGGCCACGGCGGCGGCCACGGCGGCGGCCATGGACAGCGACAGAAGGCGCACCGCGCCGCTCACCGGGCGCATGAGGGGGGCGCTGATTGATGTTGGCAGGCCACTGGGAGAGGGCGGAACCTCCCTCTTGTCCTTGTCCGCGGCCCCAACGGCAGCCTCTTCCATGGCCTGACGCAACTTGTGCTGAAGGCTGTTGACATCATCGCTCATGCCGCATTCTCCTTCCTGCGCCTTGCCGTGATCGCGCGCAATTCCTCCAGAGTCTGCTCACGCGGCCCGTCGAGCAGGACGCGGCCATGTTCGAGCACCACCAGCCGGTCCACCAGCGACAGAAGGGCCGGCTTGTGGGTCACCAGCAGGAGAGTCTGGCGCGGCATGGCGGCGCGCAGGCGGGCGGCGAAGGCCTTCTCCATCTGTCCGTCCATCTGGCTGGTGGGCTCATCGAGCAAAAGGATGGGCGGATCGCCCAGCAGGGCGCGGGCCAGGCACAAGCTCTGCTTCTGACCGCCGGAAAGCCCCGCGCCGCGCTCGCCGATCACCGTATCGAGCCCCTGCGGCAGATGGCGGATCCAGTTCATGGCGCCGGAAATCTCCAGGGCGCGCAACAATTCCTGGTCACCAATGCCGGGGCGGCCCAGGGTGACATTGGCGCGGATGGGGCCATGAAAGAGCATGGCGTCCTGCAAGAGGGCCCCCATGGCGGAGCGCAGGCAGGCCGGGTCGATCTGGCTCACCGGCAGGCCATCCACCAGAATGCGGCCATCCGCGGGCCGCAGCAGCCCCAGGGCGAGCTTGAGCATGGTGGATTTGCCAGAGCCCATGCCACCGACGATGCCCACCTTTTCGCCTGGCGCTATATCCAGGGAAACGCCACGCAGGGCATCCGCGGCATCGGGCTCATAGGCAAAGCGCACATTCTGAAAAGCGATACGGCCCTCGATGGCGTTCTTGTGGACGAAACTTGCACCCTCAGGGCGCTCCTGCGGCAGCTCGACGATCTGTTTCAGCGCGGCAAAGGCCATGCGCGCCTGGTGCAGGCGCGAGAGCAATCCGGCAAGCTGGGCCAGCGGGGCCATGATGCGGCCATTGAGAATCATGGCGGCGAACATGGCGCCCGGCGTGATGACGCCATCGGTGACCAGATAAACGCCGTAAACGAGAATGGCGAAGGTGGTCAGGGCCGAGGTGAAGGCGATGAGATGGCTGCTCAGGGCCATGACCAGGCGGCTCTTGAGGGAATGGCGCAGATGCTCGGCGGTGGCCTGCTCCCACTTGGCGGCGGCCCAGCTCTCGGCCGCCTGGGCCTTGAGCGTCTCCAGGCCGGAAAGGCTCTCGATGATGACGGCGTTCTTGTGGGCCTGGCCGGTGAAGATCTCGGCAATCAGCCGGTTCAGGCGGTGCTGGGTGATCCAGCCGATAAGCAGCACCACAGGAATGGCGCTCAGCGGCACCCAGACAAGCGGCCCGGCGATGGTGGCGATGACCAGCAGGAACAGGGCGATGAAGGGCAGATCGCCCAAGGCGGCAATGGTGGCGGAGTTGAAGAACTCGCGCAGGGATTCGAACTCGCGCAGGGAGTTGGCCTGCACGCCCACCGAGGCGTTGCGCCCCTGCAGGCGCGCGCCCAGCAGACGGGCGAAGATGCGGTTGGCCAAAAGCACGTCGGAGCGCGCCGCGGCGCGGTCGATCATGACGGCGCGCAAGGTGCGCAGGACAAGATCGAACAGGGCCGCCAGCGCCCCGCCCGCCACCAGCGACCACAGGGTGGTGAAGGCGGCATTGGCCAGAACCCGGTTGTAGACGTTCATGGTCACCAGCGGGATGGCCAGGGCCAGCAGATTGACAATGAAGGTGGCGGCCAGGACATGACCGTAAATCCCGGCGTTGATTTTCAGCGCCCCCCACAGCCAGTGCGGCTGGCGCGGCACGGGCAGCTCACGGGTGCGCGCATCGGCGCTTTCGCGCGGGCTGGCCGTGTAGAGCGCGGGCCGGCGGGCGAGGGCCTCGGAGAGGAGAATGTCGCGCCTTTGCCCATCGCTGTCCTCGATGGTGGCGCGAGCTTTGCCCTTGCCGGGCTCTTCGATGGCGGTAATGAGAAAAACCGCGCCATCTTGCGCATCCACGCACAGCAAGGGGCAATCCTGCCGGCGCAATTCGCGCGCGCTTTTGGCGCAGGGGCTCAGGGACAGACCGGCGCGGCTGGCAGCCTCGCCCAGATGCTCCACGGGCAGGCGCCCTTGCACCAATGGCATGCCATGAACAATGGCCCTGGCATCGGTTCGCAGGGAAAAGCGGGCCGCCAGGCGCACCAGAGCCTGGACCAGAGGATCGGACTTGGCAGATTCGGGCATCGGTTTCGCTCGTTCCCCTATCGCACGCCGGGGGTGTTTCAGGCGCGCACAGGTGCAAAATGTTTCGTTAACCATGCCATCTTGCGCCCAAATCCTTGCCAAAAGGCTAACGTTTCAAGTTGTGCTTGTGTGCGCAAAGCAGGTTTGCGCACTCGTTCCGGCCCGCGCCCCCTCCCAACCGCCCAAGAGTATCAGCAAGACGGTTGGGAGGGGGCACGGGCCTATTGGAGAGCTTGTGGGGAGCTTGGGCGGGGCGGATATCAGCGGGCGGCGAGGCGCAGGGCGGGCAGGAGACGGCCGGTGATGGCCAGGACCTTCCAGGCATTGTAGCGGCCGGAGAAAACCTCGTTGTTGAGGTTGGCCTCGGCCATGAAGATCTCGTTCTGGGTGTCGAGAATGTCCAGAAGGGTGCGCCGTCCCA
>JALSNA010000025.1 GCA_026987255.1 Hyphomicrobiales bacterium
GGATGCGGCGGATTTCATCTGGAGCAACCTGCGCGGCAAGGATGGCGCCCTGCGGCGGGCCTGGTACGATGGCGCGCCGCACCTGCCGGCCATGCTGGATGATTACGCCTTTCTGGCCAAAGGGATGATCGCGCTATACGACCTGAGCGGAAAGGACACATGGCTCGATCACGCGCAGGAGCTGGCGGATGCGGCCATTGCGCATTTTGCCGACGAGGCGGCCGGGGATTTCTGGTATGCGCCCGGCGCCAACGGCTATGCGCGGGCCAAGCTGGGGCGCGATGGCGATCTGCCCTCGGCGCAAGCGGTCATGCTCCAGGTGCTGGGACGGCTGGCGCGGCGCACCGGCAAGGCGGATTACCGGGCGCGGGCCATGAAGCTGGCCAGGGCGCTGCTGGCGCGCGCCTATGCCAACCCGGCGGAAGGGGCGGCCATCTTGCGCGCCGCGGACGAATTGCTGCGCGGCGAGGATGGCCCGGTGCAATATGCTGCCGGCGGCATCGTGCGCGCCAGCATCAGCCGCCAGGGCGACAGGCTGAGTGTGCGCCTGCGGCTGAAGCCGGGCTGGCATGTCAACGCCCATGAACCGGCCAGCAGGGACGTCATCCCCACCCGGCTGCAATTGGCGCGGCCTGAAGGCCTTGCATTGAAGGATGTCCGTTATCCATCCCCCACACCTGTGAAAACCGGATTTTCTTCCATGCCGCTCCTGTTGCTGGAGGGCAGGTTCACCATCACCGCCCGCCTGCCGGATGATGCCGGCAGAACTCCGCTCGCGCGTTTGTCGATGCAAACCTGCAGCATGGAAATCTGCCTGCAGCCGCAAATCCTGCTCTTGCCCATCCCGCCGGACATGGGACAGGAAAAGCCTGTTCGCTGAGCTTTTGTCTCAAGGCTCATCACCCGGCCCGAGCGCGCGCAGGGCCTGGCGCAAGGTATTGTCCTGCGCACCCGAGGCATCGATCAGGAGCCATTCCAGCGGTCCCGTTCCTCGGCTCATCTGCAAATCTACCACCTCGGGCGTGGCATCGGAGGCATCATGCCTGCGCGCCCCCACCCGCTGGCGCAGGATCTGCGCCGGGGCATCCAGCCACAGGCCGGTGAAATC
>JALSNA010000026.1 GCA_026987255.1 Hyphomicrobiales bacterium
AGATTTCGAAGGGACGGCGGCGGCCGTTCTCGATGATGTCGTTGATGGTGATATAGATGGCGTGATCGCTGCCCGGCCAGCGGATCTTGTAGGTGAAGCCGGGCAGAGCACCGTGGCGCTCCAGCGGCTTTTTCATGTAGACCACATCCGCGGAAGGCTCCTGCGCCGCTTCCCCGGCAGCAGGCTCCAAGGGCAGGGCCTGCTGGCCGCCTTCGTCACTGACGGGACTGAGCACGGCGCCGGTGATGGCATTGGGGCGGTAGGTGGTGCAGCCCTTCAGGCCAAGATCGTATGCCTTTTCATAGACGGTGCGAAAATCGGCGAAGGAAATGGCCGCGGGCAGGTTGATGGTCTTGGAGATGGCCGAATCCACATGGCGCTGCATGGCCGCCTGCATGTCCAGATGGGCGCGCCAGTCGAGCTCCTGAGCGGTAACGAAGCACTCGGGCAAGGGCGCATCCTTGCCCTTGAGCTTGCGCCACAGGCGCACCGCGTAATCCTCGATCGTTTCGGTTTTTGCCTCGCCTTGCGGGGTGAGGATGCGCCGCTCATGGCTGGTGGCGAAAATGGGCTCGATGCCGCTGGAGACATTGCCGGCCAGCAAGGAGATGGTGCCGGTGGGGGCGATGGAGGTCAAAAGGGCGTTGCGGATGCCCTTGCCGGCAATGGCCTGGCGGATATCCTCATTGAGATGGCGCACATGGCCCGATTGCAGATATTCTTTCGCCTCGAAAAGCGGGAAGGCGCCCTTTTCGGCCGCCAGCTCCGTGCTGGCCAGATAGGCGGCCCGCTCGATTGCGGCCATCCAGGCACTGGCGGTCTGTCTCGCCGCGACGTCGTCATAGCGCAGATTGCACATGGCCAGGGCATCGGCCAGGCCGGTCACGCCCAGCCCGATGCGGCGCTTGGAGAGGGCCTCCTTGCGCTGTTGCGGCAGTGGATAGCGCGAGATATCGATGACATTGTCCAGCAGGCGCACGGCCAGGGCGGCCGCATCGGCCAGGCCCGTGGTGTCCAGGCGCGCCTTGGCCGTGAAGGGATGGCGGACAAAGCGCGTCAGGTTGAGCGAGCCCAGCAGGCAGGCGCCATAAGGCGGCAGGGGCTGCTCGCCGCACGGGTTGGTGGCGCGGATGTCCTCGATCCAGCCCAGATTGTTGTCGCGGTTGATCCGGTCGATGAAGATCACGCCGGGCTCGGCATGGTCGTGGGTCTCGCGCATGATGCGCTCCCACAAGGACCGCGCCCGGATCGTGCGGCAGACCTTGCCGGCGAAGACCAGGGGCCAGTCCGCATCGGCCTTGACGGCCTCCATGAAGGCATCGGTGACCAGCACCGAGAGATTGAAATTGGTCAGCCTGCCCTTGCCGCGCTTGGCGGTGATGAACTCCTCGATATCGGGATGATCGCAGGCCAGCACGCCCATCATGGCGCCGCGCCGCGCCCCGGCCGACATGATGGTGCCGCACATGGCGTCCCACACCTGCATGAAGCTGACCGGGCCGGCGGCCTTCGCGTCCAGGGTGGCGACAGTCGCACCCCTGGGGCGGATGGTGGAAAAGTCCAGCCCGATGCCGCCACCGGCCTGCATGGTCAGGGCCGATTCCTTGAGGCCATCGAAGATGCCGGAAATGGAATCCTCGATGCGCCCCATGACGAAGCAGTTGAACAAGGTGACATCGCGCCCGGTGCCGGCCCCGGCCAGAATGCGCCCGCCGGGCAGAAAGCGCAGATCGTTCATGAGAGCGAAAAAGCGCTGCTGCCAGATCTTGCGCCGCGGCCTTTTCTCGGCGCTGGCGGCGGCGCGCGCCACCCGCGCAAATGTATCGGCCGGGGTCTTGTCGATGACCTCGCCGTCCGACGTCACATAGCGGTATTTCATCTCCCAGATCTGGCGGGAGATACCCGTCAATTCCATTGCCTGACCCATGCTCGCCTTGCGCCTTTCATGAGGTCAATATAGGCGCTGACGATGGCTGAGTCCAGAAATGTTTCCAGTTTGTTCTGAAGCGTCCCTGGTCAAGCCGGGCCGCTTCGCTCTTTCAGCCCTCAGAACAGCCCCTGGATGCGGCCCTTTTCGTCGAGGCGGATGTTTTCCGCCGCCGGTTTGCGCGGCAGGCCGGGCATGGTCATGATCTCGCCGCAGATGACGACGACGAAGCGCGCCCCGGCCGCCAGGCGCACCTCGCGGATGGGCACCACGTGGCCCGATGGCGCGCCGCGCAACTGCGGGTCGGTGGAGAAGGAATATTGCGTCTTGGCCATGCACACCGGCAGATGGCCAAAGCCCAGCTCATCCAGTTGACGGAAGCGGGCCCGCACCTTCTTGTCGGCGATGATATCCTCGGCGCGGTAGATTTCCGTCGCCACCTTGCGCGCCTTGTCCCACAGGCTCAAGCCGTCGCGATACAGCGGCGCGAACTGGCTCATCCCGGCATCGGCCAGGCGCACCACCTCCTCCGCCAGATCCGTGGCGCCCGCTCCGCCCTCGGCCCAGTGGTTGGCGCGGATGGCCTTGACGCCCATGGCGGCGCAATGGCGCTCGATGGCCACCAGCTCCTCTTCGGTGTCGGAGGAGAAAAGGTTGATGGCCACCACCACCGGCACGCCGAATTTCTTGACGTTCTGGATATGCCGCGCCAGGTTGGCCAGCCCCTTTTGCACCCGCTCGACGCTCGGCGTCTCCAGGCTGTCCTTCTGCGCCCCGCCCTGCCAGCGCAGGGCGCGCACCGTGGCCACCACCACCGCCGCGTCGGGCTTCAGCCCGCCCATGCGGCACTTGATGTCAAAGAACTTCTCGGCCCCCAGGTCGGCCCCGAACCCGGCCTCCGTGACCACGTAACCGGCCAGCTTCAGGGCCGCCTTGGTGGCCATGAGCGAATTGCAGCCGTGGGCGATATTGGCGAAGGGCCCGCCATGGATGAAGGCCGGATTGTTCTCCAGCGTCTGCACCAGATTGGGCGCCATGGCGTCCTTGAGCAGCACGGCCATGGCCCCGTGGGCCTTGATCTGGCGCGCCGTCACCGGCTTGCGCGCCCGGGTTTCGGCAATGACGATATCGCCCAGCCGCTCCTCCAGGTCGGTCAGCCCCTCCGCCAGGCACAGGATGGCCATGACCTCGGAGGCCACGGTGATGTCGAAGGCCCCTTCACGCGGGAAGCCGTTGGCCACCCCGCCCAGGGCGGTGACGATATCGCGCAAGGAGCGGTCGTTCATGTCCACCACCCGCCGCCAGGAGATGCGGCGCAGATCCAGCTCCAGGGCGTTGGACCAGTAGAAATGGTTGTCGATCATCGCCGCCAGCAGGTTGTTGGCCGCCCCGATGGCATGAAAATCGCCGGTGAAATGCAGGTTGATGTCCTCCATGGGCACCACCTGCGCATGGCCGCCACCGGCCGCGCCACCCTTCATGCCGAAGCACGGGCCAAGCGATGGCTCGCGCAGGCACACGATGGTCTTCTTGCCGATGCGGTTCATGCCATCGGCCAGCCCCACCGAGGTGGTCGTCTTGCCCTCGCCAGCCGGGGTGGGCGTCATGGCGGTGACCAGGATGAGCCTGCCATCGGGGCGCTCTTTCAGCCCGTCGATGAAGTCCAGGGAGATCTTGGCCTTGTCGTGGCCATAGGGCAGCAGGGCCTCAGGGGGGATGTCCAGTCTGGCGGCGATTTCGCTGATGGGTTTCAAGCTGGCGGCGCGGGCGATTTCGATATCACTGGCGGGCATGGCGCACCTCCCCATGAAGAAGCGGATGGATGTCGGCGCGGAGTATGGCGCATAAGGCGCGCCTTGAATATGCCAAAACGCCACTGGATCGGACGATCCCGCCCAAGTGGTGCGATCACTCTTGCGCCTCGTGTTTCATGTGCCTTTGCATCAGCGGCGCCTGGGCGATGGCGAAAACGAAGGTGATGGGCAACAGGCCGAAGACCTTGAAGTTCACCCAGGCATCGGTGGAAACCGAGCGCCAGACGATCTCGTTGAGCCCGGCCAGGAAGAGAAAGAACAGCCCCCAGCGCAAGGTGAGTTTCTTCCAGCCCTCGTCGTCCATCTCGATGGCCTCGCCCATGACCAGCTTCAGCCACAGCCGCCCGAAGGCCAGCCCGCCCAGCAAGATGGCCCCGAACAGGGCGTTGATGAGGGTGACCTTGATCTTGATGAAGGTATCGTCATGCAGCCAGATGGTCAGCCCGCCGAAGGCCAGCACGAAGACCAGGGCGATGACCGGCATCAGGGCGATGCGGCGGATGAGCAGCCAGGAGATGGCCATGGCGATGGCCGCGCAGACCATGTAGACGGCCGTCCCGGCAAAGATGCCCCACTTGGCGTTGACGCCGAAAAAGGCCAGCAGGGGCCCGGCCTCGATGAGGAACTTCACCAGCCCGGAGAGCTGTTTCCTTTCCTTTCCGGCGGGGATGGCTTGCGGATTTTCGCTCATGATGGCTCCCTGTCCAGCCCGGCGATGGCGGCGGCGAAGGCCTCCGCGTCGAAGGGCTGCAGATCGGTGATTTTCTCGCCCACGCCGATGGCGTGCACCGGCAGCTTGTGCTTTTCGGCTATGGCCGCCAGGATGCCGCCGCGCGCCGTGCCGTCCAGCTTGGTCATCACCAGGCCGGTGACTCCGGCCACCTCCCGGAAGACCTCCGTCTGGCTCATGGCGTTCTGCCCCGTTGTCGCATCCAGCACCAGCAGCACGGCATGGGGGGCGCTTTCATCGGTTTTCTTCAGCACCCGCACGATCTTGGCCAGCTCCTCCATCAGCCCCTTCTTGTTCTGCAACCGGCCCGCGGTGTCGATGAAGACGATATCCGTGCCCTTTGCGCGCGCCTCCCTCATGGCGTCGAAGGCCAGGGCGGCCGGATCGGCGCCGGTATCGCGGCTGATGAAGTCCGCCCCGGTGCGGCGGGCCCAGACACCGAGCTGCTCCACGGCGGCGGCGCGGAAGGTATCGCCCGCCACCAGCATGACCGAATGGCCCTCGTTGCGGGCGATGGCCGCCAGCTTGCCGATGGTGGTGGTCTTGCCCGATCCGTTCACGCCCACCACCAGCACCACGAAGGGGCGCGTTCCGGGATCGATCTCGAAGGGTTGCTCCACCGGTTTGAGCACCCTGGCCACCTCCTCGGCGAGGATGGCCTTGACCTCGCCGGGCCCTATGCCCTTGTCATAACGCCCCTTGCCGATGCGCCCGGTGATGCGCATGGCCATGTCCACCCCCAGATCGGCCTGGATGAGGATGTCCTCCAGATCCTGCAAGGTCTCCGCATCCAGCTTGCGGCGGGCAAAAATGCCGCTGATGCCGCCGCCCAGGGCGGAAGAGGATTTCGCCAGCCCCTTGCGCAGGGAGGCAAGCCAGCCGGATTTTTCCCCCTCCTGGCCGTCATCCTCATGCGGCTTTTTCTGCGCGGGCTCAGGTTCCGGCTGCGGCGCAGGTTCTGGCTGCGGCTCCACATTCTGGGCGGGCTCATGCTGCGGCATGGGCTCAGGCTGCGGCTCCGCATCCGGCGCGGGTCTTGGCGCGCTTTGGGCTGGCGGTGCGATTTCGGGCTCCGGCGCACTTTGTGATTGCGGCCT
>JALSNA010000027.1 GCA_026987255.1 Hyphomicrobiales bacterium
TCATCGAGCGCCTTCGGCAACTGATGGCGCTCTATCGCTGGGAGACATGGCCCGATTTCTTCCCGGTGCATTTCCACACCATCGCCGAGAAGCCGCTCACCCCCGTGCTGGAAGCCCCCTCCTGGCAAGTGTGGGCCTCGCCGGTGGTACACATGGTACCGGCGATCGGGCTGCGTGTGGCTTTCCCCAATGGCGAGGTGCTGGCCTATTCGGGCGACACCGGCCCTACCGAGGCGGTGGTAGCGCTGGCCGCGCGCGCCGATGTCCTCTTTCACGAGGCTTCGGGGGCGATGGACGGCCACACTTCGGCAGCCCAGGCCGGGGAAATCGCCGCCCGCGCCGGGGCGAAGCGCCTTTACCTCGTCCACACCGACCCGTCGCCCGCGGTGCGCGCCCGTCTGGTGGCCGAGGCGCGCCGCACCTTTGGCGGTGAGGTGGTGGTCGCCGACGACCTGATGCGGGTGCGAATCGGATGAAACGCCCTTCGCGTGGCTGGCTGGTGGTGGCCGTCGGCGCGGCGGCTTTTTACGCCCTCGGCCTGACGATCGCCCATTACCTTGGCCTGCTGCGCCGCTGGGATGCGGCGCTGTTTGGCCTGGGCTGGGTGGAACTGATGCTGGCCGGCGCCTGGGCGCTGGAATCCGCCTTCGCCCGCCCTCGGCCTGCCGAGCGGCAGCGGGGGCTGGTGGTGGCGTTCGTCTTTTTTGCCGCCGCGGGCATGGCAACGGTAACATTGGCCGCGCGCGGCTGGCTGACGCCGCTGGTCGGCTGGGTGCAGGCGCTGTGGTTTTTCGGCGCGATTTTCTGGGCTGCGCCGCCGCTGCGGCTGCGCTTTTCCGGCTATGGCGAGGCGCTGCTGGCCGGAGGATTGGCGTTGCTCACCCCGGCGCTGGCTTTTGGGCTGCAGACGGGCAGCCTGCACCGCTTGTTGGCGATGGTCGGCCTGCCGTTGTTTGCGTTGACGTTGGCCGCCCTCATTGCCTGGGATTTCCCCCTTTACGCCGCCCACCTGCGCCACGATGAGCGCACCTTGCTGGTGCGGCTGGACTGGCGGCTGGCGATGCGCCTGCACGATGCGGCCTGGCTGGCGGGGTTCG
>JALSNA010000028.1 GCA_026987255.1 Hyphomicrobiales bacterium
CTGGCCTGAGCGTCATCGGCGGCGCCCTCCACGGTGATGGTGACGAACTTGCTCGCCCCTTCGCCATCGCGCACCACCTGACGGGCCAGATCGCCGCAGACATCCTCCAGGGCGCGGGCGAAATCCGCCAGGGCCGGATCGTCCGCGCCGGTGAAATCCGCCACGTTGCCCGCCGCGCCGGTGGCGGCCAGCAGCACGGTGTCGGAGGTGGAGGTATCGGAATCCACCGTGATGCAGTTGAAGGTCCTGTCCGCGGCGCGCGCCAGCAGGGATTGCAAAATGGGCTGCGGAATGGCCGCGTCGGTGAAGATGAAGGACAGCATGGTGGCCATCCTGGGCTCGATCATGCCAGAGCCCTTGGCGATGCCGCAGATCTGCACTTGCGATGCGCCGATGGAGGCTTGCGCCGCCGCCCCCTTGGGAAAGGTGTCGGTGGTCATGATGGCGCGCGCCGCATCTTCCCAGCCGGCCTTTCCGGCATTGGCGAAAAGGGCATCGAAATGCCGGGTGAGCAAGGCGGCATCGAAGGGCTCGCCGATGACGCCTGTGGAGGCGATGAAGACGTCCTCAGGAGCGCACCTAGCCCTGCGGGCCGCTGCGCGGGCGGTTTCGCGCACGGTTCTTTCGCCCGCCGCCCCGGTGAAGGCATTGGCATTGCCGGCATTGACGGCCAGCACGCGCGCACCTTCCCCCTGCAGCGCCTTGCGGCACCATTGCACCGGGGCGGAAGCTGTGCGCGAGGTGGTCAATACCCCGGCCATGACCGTGCCGGCATCGAAAAGCGCCAGCAGGAAATCATCGCGGCCTGCATATTTCACCCCCGTTTCGCCCACCGCGAGCAAGACGCCCGTCACCGGCGGCATGTCCGGAAAGCCTTCCGGAGCCAGGGGGGATTTGGCGAATGGGCCAGACATGAGGCCTACTTCTTCTTTTTGGTTCCGCCCGTGGCCTTTTCGCGCAGCCCCTTGAGGCGCTTCTTGTTCTCCTCGTCGAGCTTCTTCAGCTCCGGATCGAGGATTTCGATCTTCGCCGTCTTGGAGATTTTCGCCAGCTCCTTTTGCACCGCCTGGCGCAGCAGCAGGGCGCGGATGCTGGGCTTGATCTCCGCCAGCGGACGCGCGCCCACCTTCTTGCGGTCTTCCAGCTTGATGATGTGCCAGCCGTAATCGGTCTTGACCGGCTTGGAGACCTCACCCTTCTTGAGGGCAAAGACCGCCTTGGAGAACTCCGGCACCATCTCCTCATAGGTGAAATAGCCCAGATCGCCGCCGAACTCCTTGGAGCCGTCCTTGGAGTATTTCTTCGCCAGATCCTCGAACTTGGCCCCGGCTTTCAGCTCCTTGAGCACCTTTTCGGCCTCCGCCTTGGTGGAGACCAGAATGTGGCGCGCGCGCACCCGCTCCACCGGTTTGATCTTGGCGGTTTCCTTCTTGTAGACCTTGAGGATTTCCTCGTCGGTCACCTTGGGGGCGATCTTGTCATGGAAATAGGCGTCGCGCAGTGCCTTGTACTGATAGAAACGCACCCGCCTTTTGTATTCCGGCGAGTTGGTCATGCCGTCCTTGATGGCCTGCTGGGCCAGCAGATGGCGCTCCATGAGATACTGCACGATCAAGGGATAGCGCAGCTTGGGCGGCACGGTGCGCAATTGCACGGCGATGTCATCGGCCGCCAGGGCCACTTCGCTGCGGGTGATGTTGTGGCCATTGACGCGCAACACCACGGTGTCCTTTTGCGGCGCTTTTCCGGCCTGCTGGGCCTGGGCCGCGCCCGCGAAGGCGAAAATGCAAAGCGCGGCGAAGGATCCCACCACCTGCGCCGTCTTGCCGGTTGTCATGACTTTCAAGATCTGCATCCAGTTTGTCTCGATTCGTTTCTCAATGCCGCTTGCGCCAGCTTGCGCGGACGATCCGGCCAGAGGTTTGTGCCGCCCGGTGGTGACGCTCAATTTGGGCGATATTAAGAGCGCTCCATGCCGTCAAATGATTCCCTTTGCGCGCTCCTGTGCACTCAGTGACCATGAAGGCCCTTCCCTTGCGGTTTTCCGGGCACGCATTCCAGACATGCTCTTTAGCCAAAAACAGGACAGCTGAAAACGGTTGAATTGCCCGCCGCGAAAGATTATTTGCAATCTGTGCCCTTCCGGTCACGGTTGGCCGGATTTCGTCATGCCGCCCTGAACACATGGCCGGGCGCCGGGGCGGGGCGTTTGCCCTGAGGCGTAAAGTTCACTACAACAGCGCAAATGCGAAAACCACACGGTTCACAACACTGGCGCCCCGCGCGCCCGATTGCGGCCAGACAGACATATCCGCCGGGCTTTTTCCGCAGGATCAATCAAAGAAGATTTCAGACATGCTAGGCATCCGCTCCATCGCAGGCAAGATTTTCGGCACCACCAACGACCGCAAGCTGCGCCCCTATCAGAAAAGGGTCGCCGAAATCAACGCCCTGGAAGGCGATTTCGAGGCTCTTTCCGATGAGCAGCTGCGCGCCAGGACGGAGGAATTCCGCAAACGGCTGGAAGCGGGAGAAAGCCTCGATGCCCTGCTGCCGGAGGCCTTCGCGGCGGTGCGCGAGGCGGCCAAGCGCACCCTTGGCCAGCGCCACTATGACGTGCAGCTCATCGGCGGCATGGTGCTCCATGACGGCAAGATCGCCGAGATGAAGACCGGCGAGGGCAAGACCCTGGTGGCCACCCTGGCGGTCTATCTCAACGCCCTGCCGGGCAAGGGCGTGCACGTGGTCACGGTCAACGACTATCTGGCCAAACGCGATGCGGAATGGATGGGCCAGGTCTACGAGTTCCTCGGCCTGTCGGTGGGCGTGATCGTGCATGGCATGGAGGACGAGGAGCGCCGCGCCGCCTATGCCTGCGACGTCACCTATGGCACCAACAACGAGCTGGGCTTCGATTATCTGCGCGACAACATGAAATACCATCTGGAGGAGATGGTGCAGCGCGATCATTATTACGCCATCGTCGACGAGGTGGATTCCATCCTCATCGACGAAGCGCGCACGCCGCTGATCATCTCCGGGCCCCTGGAGGACAAGTCCGATCTCTACATCGCCGTGGACAAGCTGATCCCGCAGCTTGCCGAAGGCGATGTGGACGTGGACGAAAAGATGCGCACCGCGGTGCTCACCGAGGCCGGCAACGAGCACATGGAGCAGCTTTTGCGCCAGGCCGGGCTGCTCACCGAAGGATCGCTCTACGACCCGGAGAACGTCACCTTGGTGCATCACGTCAACCAGGCGCTGCGCGCCCACAAGCTGTTCACCCGCGACAAGGATTACATCGTCAAGGATGACGAGGTGGTCATCATCGACGAGTTCACCGGCCGCATGATGCCCGGGCGGCGCTATTCCGAGGGCCAGCACCAGGCCCTGGAGGCCAAGGAGGGCGTGAGCATCCAGCCGGAGAACCAGACCCTGGCCTCGGTGACCTTCCAGAACTATTTCCGCCTCTACGAGAAGCTGGCCGGCATGACCGGCACGGCGGTGACCGAGGCCGACGAGTTCATGGACATCTACAAGCTGGACGTGGTGGAAATCCCCACCAACCTGCCCATAGCGCGCATCGACGAGGACGACGAGGTCTACCGCACCGAGGCGGAGAAGAACGCCGCCATCATCGAGCAGATCGAGGATTGCCGCAAGCGCGGCCAGCCGGTGCTGGTGGGCACCACCTCGATCGAGAAATCCGAACACCTCTCGCACCTGCTCAAGCAGAAGGGCATCGCGCACAATGTGCTCAATGCCCGCTATCACGAGCAGGAGGCCCAGATCATCGCCCAGGCCGGCAAGCCCGGGGCCATCACCATCGCCACCAACATGGCCGGGCGCGGCACCGACATCCAGCTGGGCGGCAATGCCGACATGCGGATCAGGGAGGAGCTGGCCGGCGTCGCGGACGAGGCGGAGCGCAAAAGGCGCGAGGAGCAGATCCGCGCCGAGGTCGATGAGGCCAAGGAGCAGGTCAAGCAGGCCGGCGGGCTCTACATCATCGGCACCGAGCGCCACGAATCGCGGCGCATCGACAACCAGCTGCGCGGCCGCTCCGGCCGCCAGGGCGATCCGGGCCGCTCGCGCTTCTATCTGTCCTTGCAGGATGATCTGATGCGCATCTTCGGCTCCGACCGCATGGATTCCATGCTGCGCAAGCTGGGGCTGGAAGAGGGCGAGGCCATCACCCATCCGTGGATCAACAAGGCGCTGGAGAAGGCGCAGCAGAAGGTGGAGGCGCGCAACTTCGACGCGCGCAAGAACCTGCTGAAATTCGATGATGTGATGAACGACCAGCGCAAGGTGATCTTCGAGCAGCGCAAGTCCATCATGCGCGGCGAGGAGGTGCCCGAGACGGTCGAGGACATGCGTCACGAGGTCGTCGAGCGTCTGGTCGGCGCCCACATCCCGCCGGGCGAATATGCCGACAAGTGGGACGTGGAGGGTCTGCACGAAAAGGTCGCCGAAATCATCGGCCTTGATCTGCCCATCAGGGAATGGGCGGCGGAAGAGGGCATCGCCGATGAGGAAATCAAGGAACGCATTCTCAAGGCGGCCGACGAGCATTATGCGAAGAAGCGAAAGACCTATGGCGACGAGATCATGGAGCTGGTGGAGAAGGAGATCTTGCTGCGCGCCATCGACCAGCTGTGGCGCGAGCATCTGGTCACCCTGGAACACCTGCGCCAGGCGGTGGCCATGCGCGGCTATGGCCAGCGCGATCCCTTGCAGGAATACAAGACGGAGGCCTTCACCCTGTTCGAGAACATGATCACCAATCTGCAGGAGACCACCACCAGCCAGCTCATGCGGGTGGAGATCATGCCGGAAGGCTATGAAGAGGGCCTGCCCGGGGCCGATGAGCTGCCGCCCATGGAGGCGCACCATTTCGACCCCTTCTCGGGCAGCGACGAAATGGGCGATGATGAAATCATCGACGCCGCCTTCGGCAACGCCCCGGCAATGGTCTCCAACGCCCGCGTGGCCCCGGAAATGCGCGATCCGGACGATCCCTCAACCTGGGGCAAGGTGGGGCGCAACGAGCCATGCCCGTGCGGCTCGGGCAAGAAATACAAACGCTGCCACGGCAAGCTGGCCTGAGCAGCCCCGGTCCGGACAAGCCCCCCTTTCACGGCCCTGTGCGGTCTTCGTGAAAGGGGCTTTTTTGTGCGCATATGGGCATCTCCATCAACTGTCTTGAAGACCATCCACCCCCCGCCAACCACCCGCAGTCTCCCATGATTGGGAGGGTGGCAGGGTGTGAGGAAGGACGCCAGGGCGTAGACCCATATGCGTCAAATAGTGCATAATTTTTGTGCACCAATTTCTCAATGCATAAAAATTAATCATTCAATCAGGTTTCCGGAATCTGCCCTGGTCAGATTTTCCTGTTGAAAAACAATTATTTACGGATCATTAACCGGTTTGGCACGGCGCTTGTAATGGACTCCGCCAGACTTTCGCGGGAGCAGCCCGCGGGAGGGGACAACAGGAGACGTTACATGAAATACATCATTGCAGTCATCAAGCCGCACCGGCTGGAGCAT
>JALSNA010000029.1 GCA_026987255.1 Hyphomicrobiales bacterium
CGGTTTCATCAGCTTTCACATGGATGCGGACGTTGTAATCGGCGACCCGCTTGACGGGGACTAAAATCTTCATCGGGATCTTTCCTGATATGTGCCGCCGGTGGGCGGCATCTGCGCCACCAGAGAGTGAAATTGCAAGAAAGCGGTGCGCAAAGTCAATGACTTGCCGCAGGCTGGCGGGACAAATTCGACGAATTGGTCATAATAATTGACCTTCAACTGTCCCTCTTGGCCTCATGCGGCGCCGGGCAGGATGCGGCCGCGTGCCAGGCGCTTCAGGATGGGCGCGCGCAGGGCCAGGGTGATGAGCAGCCCGGCGGCAAAGCCGCCCACATGGGCCCACAGGGCGACATGGCCGCCATTGGGGCCGGAGGTGTAGATGGAAAAGATCTGAAAGCCCAGCCAGGCGGCCAGCACCAGGGCGGCGGGCAGGCGCAGCGGAATGCGCATGAGCAGCAGCACCAGAACGCGCGAGCGGGGAAACAGCAGGATATATGCGCCCAGCACGCCGGCCACGGCTCCGGAGGCGCCGATGATGGGGGTTTGCGAGGCGGGGGAGAAGAGAATGTGCACCGCCACCGCCGCCAGGCCGCAGACGAGATAAAAGAGCATGAAGCCCAGATGGCCGAAGCCATCCTCCACGTTGTCGGCAAAGACCCACATGAAGGCCATGTTGCCGATCAGGTGCATCCAGCCGCCATGCAGGAACATGTAGGTCACCAGGGTGGCGCTTTCCGGGATGATCTGAAGGGTGGCGGCCAATTGCGCCTTGTCGGTGATTACCGCCGGAATGGCCCCGAAGGACAGGGGTATGGATTTCACCTCGGCGGCGCTGACGCCATAATGGGTGAAAAGGAAAATTGCGGCATTCAGAATGATGATGGCGCCGGTGACGGCCTGAAAGCGGATCACCTTCAAAGGCGCGCTGTCATGAAGCGGCAGAAACATGCTCAGTCTTTCCTGTTGCGGCCTGCGCCCGGCGTCCACAGGACATCGCTGCCGGTGATCGCATTGGCGCTGCGCGCGGCGACGAAGAGATAATCGGACAGGCGGTTCAGATAGGCAAGGGCTTGCGGGTTAATCCTTTCTC
>JALSNA010000030.1 GCA_026987255.1 Hyphomicrobiales bacterium
CCGGCATGCGCCGAAGGGGATAGCACGGGCTTGGGGACGGGCTTCTTTTCCCGCAGTGCCTCGGCAGCCGCCAAGACCGCGCTTTCGAAAGCGGGGTAACTTCCGCAACGGCAGAGGTTGTCTTTCAGGGCGTGGCGGATTTCTTCGCGCGTGGGATGGGGGTTGCGTTCCAGCAAGGCGTGGGCGGTCATGATTTGACCGGGAATGCAGAAGCCGCACTGCACCGCGCCGTGTTCCACGAAGGCTTTCTGGAGGGGGTGGAGCACCACGCGATCGCCCTCCTGGCGCGCCAGGCCCTCGATGGTCAGGATGCTTTTGCCGTCGGCGCGCTCGGCAGGATACATGCAGGAGAGCACTGGTTCGCCGTCTACCTCGACGGTGCAGGCGCCGCATTCCCCTTCCTGGCAGCCGATTTTGGTGCCTGTCAGCCCCAAGCGTTCGCGCAACAATTCGGCCAAAGTCTCGCCGGGTTCCACGGAGAGGCGATAGGGGCGACCGTTGACGGTCAGGGAAATTTCGCGAATGACTTTCATGGCGATGCATCCTCGGGAGAAACAGCCCGCTGCCAGGCGGTTTGCAGGGCTTCGCGCAGCAGGACGGGGGCCAGGCGGCGGCGGTATGCGGCGGTGGCGCGATGGGGGCTGGTGCGGAAGCGGGCTTCCGCGAGCAGCGCCTCGGCGGCGAGGTGGAGCGCTTCCTCGTCCAATGGGCGGCCTTGCAGGGCGTGCTCGGCGGCTGTAGCCCGGCGGGGTACCGGTCCAAAAGGTCCCATCGCAATGCGGGCGGCGGCGATGCGCCCTCCTTGCCGCCGCAGCCAGACGGCAACGTTGAGGATGGGCAGGGCGACCCCCTGGGGGCGCATCACCCGGCGAAAGGCCGAAGCCTCGCCTGGCATGGCAAGGGGCAGGTAAAACCCCACCAGCAGTTCGTCGGGGCGCAAGGCGCTCTTGCCGGGGCCAAGGCACAAATCGGTCAGCGGCACGACGCGCCGCCCCTGGGGCGATGCCACCTCGGCGCGCCCGTCCAGCGCCAGCAGCGCGATGGCGCCATCGGCGGCGGGCAAAGCGTGGGCGACGTTGCCGCCCAAGGT
>JALSNA010000031.1 GCA_026987255.1 Hyphomicrobiales bacterium
TGCTGATGAAAGGGCAAGGCCCCACCCTGTGCGATCTCGTGCAGGAGGCCATCACCGCCGCCGCCACCCGCTCCCGCCAACTGGCCTGCGGCAAGTGACCTTGCGCCGCCCGCGCCCCCATCCCATATTTTGGTCACCAAGCCATGCCACCATGGCACAGTGACAAGCCCATGCAGCCAGGAGATCATCATGGCCAAGGACCCCAGGGAAACAGGGAAAACCCGCAAGCCGCGCAAGACGGCCGGGCGCAAGAGCGACCCTGAACAGACCATCATCACCGCCACCATGGAGCTGGCCGCCGAAAGGGACTGGCGCGACATCACCTTGCATGACATCGCCGAAGCGGCGCACATGCCCTTGTCCGAATTGCGCGCCCATATCGCCTGCAAGGGCGATGTCTTGCGCGCCCTGGCCCGGCGCACCGATGAGGCCCTGCTGGCCTCGGTGAACAGAGAGCCCCTGGAGGGCGAGCCCACCGACCGGCTTTTCGAGCTCATCATGCGCCGCCTGGAGCTCATGGCCCCCTACAAGGCGGCCATCGCCCGCCTCATGGACGAGCCCGCTCCGGCTGCCTGCGAATGCCCGCCGCTGATCGAGCAGTATTTTCTCGCCCAGCGCTGGATGCTCGCCGCCGCCGGGCTGGAAAAGCCGGGCATGGAGGGCCTGGCGCGCACCTTCGGCCTGGGGGCCGTCTATGCCCGCGCCCTGCGCGCCTGGGTAAGGGATGACGATCCGGGCCTGTCCACCACCATGGCCCGCCTCGATCAGGATCTCAAGCGCGGCGCCCGCCTGCTCGCCCGGCTGCAAACGCCCGCATCCGCGGCCCGCTCCGCCTGCCGCCTCACCCGCGCCATCCTGCGCGCCGGGATCAGGGCCGCCAGCGGCACACGCCCGGATGCCCCGAAGGAAACCACGACGGCCGCGTGAAAGCCGCAAGCAACCGAAGCCACGTCCAGGGCACAGCTCAGCGCGCCGTCAGCACCATGCGGCACTGGGGCGGCAGTTTGTCCAGCGTCAGGACGGGTTTGGGCTTGTGCCTTTTCGGCCGTGGCCGCGGCAGGGGGATGCCGTGATAGAATTTCGGCTTCGG
>JALSNA010000032.1 GCA_026987255.1 Hyphomicrobiales bacterium
CGCACGTCGCCTTGCACAATCAGTTCGCTGGCGTGCTTGAGCAAGATGCCGCCGGCGCGATGGACGATGCACTTGGGAACCCCGGTGGTGCCGGAGGAAAAGAGGATGTAGAGCGGATGATCGAAGGGCAAGGGATCGTATTGCTCCCGAGCCCCGGCGAAGGGCGCCAGAAAATCGTCCCAGGTCACGGCCCTTTCCAGCCCGGCGGCCACCTCTTGCGCCTGGCCGGTGTAATCGATGATGACCAGCTTCTCCACGCCCGGCAGGTGCGCCATGACCTCCTTGAGCTTGTCGCGCAGATCGAAGCGGCGGCCATTGTAATAATAGCCATCGCAGGCCAGGAGCACCTTCGGTCCGATCTGGCCGAAACGGTCGAGAATGCCGCGCGGGCCGAAATCCGGCGAGCACGAGGACCACACGCCGCCAAAGGAGGCCGCGCCGAGAAAGGCCATGATGGTCTGCGCCATGTTGGGCATGATGGCCGCCACCCGATCGCCCGCCCGGACCCCTTCGGCCAGCAGGGCGGCGCGCACCATGGCCACTCTGGCGCGCAGCTCCTCCATGGAGATGCGCGCGCGCGCCTTGTCCTCGCCGCGAAAGACCAAGGCGGTGCGCCCGCCCTCTCCCCTGAGCAGGTTTTGCGCGTAATTGAGCCGCGCCCTGGGGAAAAAGCGCGCCGCCATCATCTCCGCGCCGGGATCGAGCACCACATCGCCGCGCTCGCCGCGAAGATCGCAAAACTCCCATATGGCGGGCCAGAACTCCTCCGGCCGCTCGATGGAAAAGGCATGCAGGGCGCGGTAATCTGCCAGAGCAAGGCCCTGGCGCTGCTTCAGCCACTCCATGAAGCGGGCCATGTTGGAGCTCTTGCGGCGGGTCTCATCCGGAGTCCACAGTGGTGTTGCGCGCATGGGCCTTGCATCTCCCCTGGGTCTGTTGGGCATCTCTATCAACTGTCCTAGGGTCAGGACCCATAAATTTGAACGGCATCTGCAGGATTTATGCTGCATCCCAGAGCCTTTTCGCCCTTGCCAATACCTTCGGGTATTGCCTGCGGACGAAAAGACACTGGGATTTTGCCTAAAT
>JALSNA010000033.1 GCA_026987255.1 Hyphomicrobiales bacterium
GCGCATGGCCCCGGCTGCGTGCGGGATCATCACCGGCACCGCCGCCAATGCCGCGGCAAAAGCGCCTTGCAGATCCCTGGCCTGATCCTCTCCGTTCATGGTGCGAGCATACAGAATAGCGGCCGCACGCGCCAATGCCTCGTCACATGCAATGGGGCATCTTTATCAACCGTCTTGAAGACCATCCCCGCCCCCTGCCAAGCACCCGCAGCATCCCATGATTTGGGTGGTTGGCAGGGGGAGAGGATGGGCGCGCAAGCCTTCTTGGGGCGTTGACCCACAAACCCCGCGCGGCCGCGTCCATGATATTTCTGGACGCGCGCCCTGGCCTGTTTTATGAACCTTTATCCGTTCCGATGGCCTTGATGAGTCATCATTGCGGACAATATCCCAGTATGACAGCTCTTCCCGGGGAACCACCATGCGCAACACCCAGGCGCGCCCGCGCCCCTCCGCTTCCGCGCGAAAGGCGCGCTTTCTGACCGGTTCCATTCCGCGTCATGTGATCCTGATGACGCTCATGGGGGCGGTGGGGCTGATGTCCATGTTCGCCGTCGATCTGGCCGATCTGTGGTTCATCTCCCTGCTCGGGCGGGTGGAGACCACCGCCGGCATCGGCTTTGCCGGCACGGTCTCCTTCGCCAACCTCTCCCTGGGCCTGGGGCTGGGCATCGCCGCGGGCGCCCTGGCGGCCATCAATATCGGCAGGCATCGCCGCATCCGGGGGCGCAAGTATGTCACCTCGGCGCTGGCCGTGGCCATGGGGCTGGGCGGGCTCATCACCGTGCTGGTGGAGATCTTCGCCCATGGCATCCTGCACGGGCTGGGGGCAACGGGCGCGGCCGAGCAGCAGGCGGCCATCTATCTGCGCATCGTCGCCCTGGGCTTTCCGCTGCTGGCCGGGGCGATCATCTTCAGCTTCGCGCTGCGCGCCTGTGGCGATCCTAGGCGGGCCATGTATGTGACGCTCATCGCGGCGGTGACCAATGCCATTCTCGATCCGGTCTACATCTTCGGCCTGGACATGGGCATCGCCGGAGCGGCCTGCGCCACCATCACCGCCAATGTGCTGTCCTTTTTCATCGGCTGGCATGGTCTTGGCCGCGTGCATGGCATGCTGGGCCGGCCCAGCCGGGCGCAACTGAAGCGCGACGGCAAGGGCATTGCCCAGATCGCCATACCCGCATCGCTGACACAGCTGGCCACGCCCTTCCTCTTTGCCTACATCATGTATGCCTCGGCGCGCTTCGGCGATGAGGTGGTGGCCGCCAGCACCATCGTCAACCGCATCGTGCCGGTGGCCTTCGGAGTGGTCTTTTCGCTCTCCGGTGCGGTGGGGCCGATCATCGGCCAGAACTTCGGGGCGAGAAACTTCCACCGCGTGCGCGAGGCCTACCTGTCCGGCATCGCCCTGGCGGTGAGCTATACGCTGATCATGTCGGTGGCGCTGTTCGTGCTGCGCAACCGCCTGCCGGAGTGGTTTTCCGCCACCGGGATCGCCGCATCCCTGGTGGTCTACTATTGCACCTGGCTGGCATGGAGCTGGATCTTCACCGGCGGCCAGTTCGTCGCCCAGGCGGCCTTCAACAATCTGGGAAAGGCGCGCATGTCCACCCTGTTCAACTGGGGCCGGGCCACCCTGGGCACCATTCTGCCGGTGGAAATCCTTGCCCGCATGATGGGTGCCCGGGGGCTGTTTCTGGGCGCGGCCCTGGGCTCGGCCATCATCGGCACCCTGGCGGTGCTCTATGGCTGGCTGCTGATCCACCGTCTGGCGCAGAACAAGGGAGAAGGCCATGGAGCTTCTTGACGTCATCACCTCGGCCAATGGCGGACAGCAAACGGCCGCCATCGCCGCCGCCGCAGGCATCGGGCCGGGGGAATTGAACGATCTTCTGGCCCGCCAGGTTCCGGCCATCGCGCGGCGCATCCATGAAAGGACGCGCGACGACGAGGCCGAGCTGGAGGCCATTTTCGACATTCTGGAGGATGGCGAGGCGGAGGACTACCTGACCAGCCCGCGCACCCTGACCTCGCGCGCCGCAACCGTGGATGGCGAGGACATCCTGGAGCATCTCTACGGCTCCCTGGAGGAGGCCGCCGAAGCCGCCCGCGAGCTGGGCGCGCCACGGGGCATGGAGCCACAGCTGGCGGCGCGCCTGATGACCTATTCGGCGGTGCTCACGGTGGCCGCCATGAGCCGCCGCTACCGCGCCGAGGTGCTGCCGGCGGCGCAAATGGCGCAAGGAGCGGGTGGCGGCCTTCTGGCCATGCTCATTCAGGCGATCATTGCCGGGCTGATTCGGGCGCTGAAAAACGCCATATTGCCGCGCCGGCGCTCAAGGACGCGCTATTCCACCCGCTACCGGCGCAGGCGGCGCAAGGCCACCCGCTCGCGCTCGCGGCGCAGGACGAGGCGCTCATACAGACGGCGCAAGCGGCGCTCGCGCTCCATTCTGGAAGATGTCATATCGGATGTGCTGCGCGGGCGCTGAGCCTGTGTTATGGTCGGGCAGTTCCAACCACTGACCGGAGGGCCTGATCATGGACATTACCGATCTCATCTTGCAGAACCTGGGGCCGGAGGGCCTTGCCCACATAGGCGCCCAGGTGGGGCTGGATCCTGACCAGACGCAAAACGCCATCGAGGCGCTGGCCCCGGCGCTGGCCGCCGGGGTGCGGCGCAACACCGCCTCGCCCGATGGCCTGGCCGGGTTGCTGGCCGCCCTGGCACAGGGCAACCATGCGCAATATGTCGAACAGCCCAGGGCGGTGGAGTTCTCCGCCGTCAAGAACGAGGGCGACGCCATTCTCGGCCATGTCTTCGGCTCCAAGGATGTCTCGCGCGCCGTGGCCCTGCAGGCGGCCGGTTCCACCGGCGTGCCCGATTCCATCCTCAAGAAGCTTTTGCCCATCATCGCCCCCATGGTCATGGGCGCCATCGCCAAGATGATCTTCGGCGGCGGCTCACCGGCGCAACCGGCCCCGCAGCCTGCGCCGCGCTCTGCGCCCTCCGGCGGTGGTCTTGGCGACATACTGGGCGAAATCCTGGGCGGCGGCCGCGGTGGCTCCGGCGGCGGGCTGGGGGACATTCTCGGCCAGGTGCTGGGCGGTGGCGGCGCCCGGCGCGCCCCGCAGCCCGAGCCACAGCGCCGTTCCACTCCCTCCGGCGGCGGGCTGGGCGACATACTTGGCGAAATCTTCGGCGGCGGCGATGAAGGCGCCCCACAGGCCGATCATCCCTATGCGCGCACCCGCGATGTCCTGGACGACATCCTGGGCCGGGGAACGCCGCGTGGGGACGCCGGTGATGTCCTGCTCGATTCGGTCGAGGACTACCTGCGCAACCGGTAGCGCGCACGCACGCGGTCATTTTTCGCCCCGGTGCGAAAAAAAGGGTGGACATGATTTTAGAATAGTTCTAACAATCTGTCCGTGACAGAGGTCACAGTCAGACACATCCACAGATCTGCCGGGGGGAACGCTTTTTCCGGCAGGGACAACAAACGAGAGGAAAACAGAAACATGGATCTGAAGGGTTCCAAGACCGAGCAGTCCCTCAAGGACGCCTTCGCCGGCGAGAGCCAGGCCAACCGCCGCTATCTCTATTTCGCCCAGCAGGCCGATGTGGAAGGCTACAACGACGTGGCCGCCGTGTTCCGCTCCACCGCCGAGGGCGAGACCGGCCATGCCCATGGCCATCTGGAGTATCTGGAAGAGTCCGGCGATCCGGCCACCGGCCTGCCGATCGGCGATACCGAGAGCAACCTGAAAGCGGCCATCGCCGGCGAGACCCACGAATATACCGACATGTATCCGGGCATGGCCAAGACGGCCCGCGAGGAAGGCTTCGACGAGATCGCCGACTGGTTCGAGACCCTGGCCAAGGCCGAGCGCTCGCACGCCAACCGCTTCCAGAAGGCGCTCGACGAGCTCGAGGCCTAAAGGGATCTCTTTCGCCGCATGACGCCATTGCGGGGCGGAAGATTGCCTTTCCGCCCCGCCTCCTGACCAACGACTGCCCGAATATTCGATACGGCCATCAACCGGCGGAGCAGACAGTTTCCGCCGGGCCGGGCGCGTATTGCCCAAATCATGACGAGGATGCAGGCCATGAGCAAGACACCCCCGCGCGAAGGCAACCTGGAAGCCCCCACGCGCCACCCCATCGACTGGCAATCGGCGGATTATTACGACGAGGCCTCCCTCATGGCCGAGCTGGAGCGGGTCTATGACCTGTGCCACGGCTGCCGCCGCTGCGTGTCGCTGTGCAACGCCTTTCCCACCCTTTTCGACCTGGTGGACGAAAACCCCACCATGGAGGTGGAGGGCGTGGCCAAGGAAGACTACTGGAAGGTGGTGGACGAGTGCTACCTGTGCGATCTGTGCTTCATGACCAAGTGCCCCTACACGCCGCCGCATGAATGGAACATCGATTTTCCCCATCTCATGCTGCGCGCCAAGGCGGTGCATTACAAGAAGCATGGTGCAAAACTGCGCGACCGGGCCCTGACCAGCACCGATCTCATGGGCAAGGTCTTTGCCCGCCCGCTCATCGCGCCGCTGGTCAATGCCGTCAACCGCACCGCCCCGGCGCGCAAGCTGCTGGAAGGGGCCGCCGGCGTCCATCACGAGGCCTGGCTGCCCGAGTTTGCCGCCAAAACCGCGATCAAGCGCCTCAAGGGCCAGATGAACCGCGATGGCCAGGCCAGCCCCGCCGGGCGCACCAAGGGCAAGGTGGCGCTCTTCGTCACCTGTTTCGCCAATCACAACGAACCGGGCGTGGCCGAGGACATCGTGGCCGTTTTCGAGCACAACGAAATCCCGGTGCGGGTGGCGCAATACAAGAGCTGCTGCGGCATGCCCAAGCTGGAGCTGGGCGACATCGAATCGGTGCAAAAGGCCAAGGACATCAATATCCCCTACCTGGCCTCGCTGGTGGATGAAGGCTTTGACCTGGTGGCCCCGGTGCCCTCCTGCGCCCTCATGTTCCGCCAGGAAATCCCCCTCATGTTCCCGGACGATCCGCAGGTGCAAAAGGTGCGCGAGGCCTTCTTCGATCCCTTCGAATACCTGGCGGCGCGCCACAAGGAGGGCCTGCTGAAGACCGATTTCAGGAACGAGCTGGGCAGGATCGACTACCACGCCGCCTGTCACCAGCGGGTGCAGAACATCGGCCGCAAGACCATGGAGGTGCTCAAGCTCATTCCCGGCGCGCAGGTGAAGATCATCGAGCGCTGCTCCGGCCATGACGGCACCTATGCGGTCAAGGCCGAGCACCGCGCCGCCGCCGTCAAGATCGCCCGCCCGGTGGCCAGCCGGGTGAAAAAGGACAAGGCCGATCATTTCGGCTCCGATTGCCCCATGGCCGGACACCATATCGAAAACGTCCTGGGCACGGGGCAGAAGACGGAGCATCCCATAAGCCTGCTGCGCAGGGCTTATGGGATTTGATGGCGCTCACGGCAGATTTTTTGCCCGCCGGGCAAAAAATGCCTCCGCG
>JALSNA010000034.1 GCA_026987255.1 Hyphomicrobiales bacterium
CCAACCATCCCGATCACGGGACACTACGGGCAGGAGGCAGGGCGCGAGGATGGCCTTCAGACAGTTAATGGAGCTGCCCAGGTGGCTTGCCGTTTCATCCGCACAGCACCAGCCGGGAGGCGGTTTCGCGCAAGCCCCGCCGGGATTTTGCGCCATCTTGCGCCGCGCCGGGATTGTCCGGCTCCAGCCCCAGGTTGGCGCAGATATCATCGCGAATGTGCAAGGCATCCGCCGGAGATGCGGCGAGAAGGTGCACATGAACCTCTTGCGCGCCAGCCGCCCTGACCCTTTCGCGCCAGTGCTCCAGCGCCTGGCCGCAGGCGCGTGGCAACAACCCACAGGCCAGCGCCTGGCGATGATCCGCACTGCCGCGACGGGCGGCGATATAGATTGCCCCGGGCAAGGGTGGGCAGGTGGCGGCATCATAGACGCTGGTGATGTAGCGCGCGCCGGATGCGCCCGTCCAATACCAGAAGCGGGTGCCGGTCTCCTCCAGGGCGCAGATGCGCGCCGGAGCATTGGTGGGGGTATGTGTCATGTTCTTCATGCGAACAACTATAGAACATGAAGAGAACAAGTGTCAAGCGGCCCACGCACAAATATTACCCGCAGCGGGAAAAATCGCATGACAGGCACCGCTCGCAGCCCTCTGCATGCACCAGAGCGGCGGCGCCGCAGCTTGGGCACTGCGCGGGTGTCTGGTCCGTGGCATGCCGCTTCCTTGCCGCTCCGGCGGGCAGAAAGCCGGTGTCGATCATGTGGCGCTCGATGACATCGCCGATGGCCGCCAGCAGGGAGGGCACATAGCGCCCCTTAATCCATTGTCCGCCGCGCGGGTCGAAGACCGCCTTGAGCTCTTCCACCACGAAGGAGACATCGCCGCCACGGCGGAAGACGGCGGAAATCATGCGTGTCAGGGCCACAGTCCAGGCATAATGTTCCATGTTCTTGGAGTTGATGAAGATTTCGAAGGGGCGGCGGCGGCCGTTCTCGATGATGTCGTTGATGGTGATATAGATGGCGTGATCGCTGCCCGGCCAGCGGATCTTGTAGGTGAAGCCGGGCAGAGCGCCGTGGCGTT
>JALSNA010000035.1 GCA_026987255.1 Hyphomicrobiales bacterium
GGGGAAAAATCGCACCGGATGGAGGCCTGGTCAGCAAGACTCACCTTGAGCGAAATGGCGATGACTTGCCAGACAAACCACCGTGAGGTTTCTTGCCATCTGGTCATGATCGGGAGGGGCAAAAGCATTCAAGGCTGGTTTCATCCTGCCGATTTTGCCCGTCAGGCAAGATGGAAAACGCCGGCCGCGGGGGCCGGCGTCGTGTTTCATTGCCGAATCGATTTGCCGCTCAGCCGCGGTTCTGGCGGCCTTCGATGAGCTCTTCGACCACCGCCGGTTCGGCCAGGGTGGAGGTGTCGCCGAGGTTGGAATAGTCGTTCTCGGCGATCTTGCGCAGGATGCGGCGCATGATCTTGCCCGAGCGCGTCTTGGGCAGGCCGGTGGCGAACTGGATGAGATCGGGCGTGGCGATGGGGCCGATCTCCTTGCGCACCCATTTCACCAGCTCCGCCTTCAGATCGTCCGAGGGCTCCTCTCCGGCCATGAGCGAGACATAGCAATAGATGCCCTGGCCCTTGATGGCGTGCGGATAGCCGACCACGGCGGCCTCGGAAACCTTGGGATGGGCCACCAGGGCCGATTCGATTTCCGCCGTGCCCATGCGGTGGCCGGAGACGTTGAGCACGTCATCGACGCGGCCGGTGATCCAGTAATAGCCGTCCTCGTCGCGGCGGCAGCCGTCGCCGGTGAAGTAGTAGCCCTTGTAGGTGGAGAAATAGGTCTCCACGAAGCGCTTGTGATCGCCATAGACGGTGCGCATCTGGCCGGGCCAGGAATCGCACATGACCAGATTGCCTTCCGCCGCCCCTTCCAGGATGTTGCCATCGGCGTCCAGCAGGGCCGGCTGGATGCCGAAGAAGGGCTTGGTGGCCGAGCCGGGCTTCAGGGCATGGGCGCCGGGCAGCGGGGTGATCATGATGCCGCCGGTCTCGGTCTGCCACCAGGTGTCGACGATGGGGCAGCGGCCCTCGCCGACGACGTTGTAATACCACTCCCAGGCCTCCGGATTGATGGGCTCGCCGACGGTGCCCAGCAGGCGCAGCGAGGAGCGGTCCGTCTTCTTGACGAACTCCTCGCCCGCTCCCATGAGGGCGCGGATGGCGGTCGGGGCGGTGTAGAAGATGTTGACCTTGTGCTTGTCCACCACCTGCCAGAAGCGCGAGGCGTCCGGATAGGTGGGCACGCCCTCGAACATGAGGGTGACGGCGCCATTGGCCAGCGGGCCATAGACGATATAGCTGTGGCCGGTGATCCAGCCGACGTCCGCGGTGCACCAGTAGATGTCGCCCTCGTGATAGTCGAAGACATACTGATGGGTCATGCTGGCATAGACCAGATAGCCGCCGGTGGTGTGCAGAACCCCCTTGGGCTTGCCGGTGGAGCCAGAAGTATAGAGGATGAAGAGGGGATCCTCGGCGTTCATGGGCTCGCAGGGGCACTCTGCGGAGACAGCCTCCAGGGCCTCGTGATACCACACGTCGCGGCCCTCCACCCAGTTCACCTCGCCGCCGGTGCGGCGGATCACCAGCTGGGTCTTGACCTGAACGCCATCCTTGGCGGCAATCTCGATGGCGGCATCGGCGTTCTTCTTCAGCGGGATGGGCCTGGCGCCGCGCAGGCCCTCGTCGGCGGTGATGAGGAAGGTGGAGTCGCAATCGACGATGCGCCCGGCCAGGGCATCGGGCGAAAAGCCGCCAAAGACCACCGAATGGACAGCGCCGATGCGCGCGCAGGCGAGCATGGCGTAGGCGGCTTCGGGGATCATCGGCATGTAGATGGTGACCCGGTCGCCCTTCTTGACGCCATTGGCCTTCAGGATATTGGCGAATTTCGATACCTTCTCCAGCAGCTGGGCGTAGGTGATGTGCTCGCTGACATCCGGATCGTCGCCCTCCCAGATGATGGCGGTCTGAGCGGCGCGGTCGGGCAGGTGGCGATCGATGCAGTTGTAACAGACGTTGGTGACGCCATCGTAATACCAGCGGATATGCACATCGTCATAGGCGTAGGAGACATCCTTGACCTTGGTGTAAGGCTCGAACCAGTCGATGCGCAGACCGTGCTCGGCCCAGAAGGCGGCGTTCTCCTTTACCGATGCGGCATACATTTCCTGGTATTTTTGCGCATCGACCCAGGCCTTCTTCGCCCATTCGGCGGGCACAGGATAAACTTTGCTCATGTTCTTGAGCCTCCCCTCTTCTTTTTCGTGACAGGTGATTGGCGCCATTATGCGAATGCGGGGCGCTTCATGCAATGGGCCAAAAGAGGAAAAGGGCAGGACCGGGCGGCAGATGCCGCGCCCATGCGCCGGGGCGGCAAAATCACTTGCCGTATTTCTTGATCGCCTCTTGCAGCCTCGGCGTGACGATGGTGCGCCAGGCGCGCGCGTCGAGGGGGCCGATATACTTGTAGATGATGCGGCCCTCGGAGTTGATGAAGAAGCTCTCCGGGATGCCATAGACGCCGAAATCTATGCCCGTGCGGCCCTTGCGATCCACGCCGATGCGCCCATAGGGGTTGCCCAGCTCGCGCAGCCAGGCGAGGGATTTTTCATGGGGGTCCTTGTAGGCGATGCCGACGATGGGGATTACCTTCTTGCGCGCCAGCTCCATGAGGAAGGGATGCTCGGCGCGGCAGCCGGTGCACCAGGAGGCGAAGAAGCTGAGCATCTTCACGCCGGGGGTTTTCAGATCGGCACTGGAGAGGCCGGGAACCTGCCGGCCATCGGGGCCGGTGATGCCGGCAAGCGGCGGCAGATCGAATTGCGGGGCCATCTTGCCGATGAGCACCGAGGGCAGATGGCGCGGATCGCCCTTCACGAGGCCCCAGACGAAAAATCCGGCTATGCCGAGAAAGATCAGCAGGGGCAGAAGGACGGCGAGCCTCACGCCGCCCCTGCTTTCGGTGTCCGTGGTCTGTTCATCGGGGCTGCTGGAGGTCTTGTCCGCGCTCATGCGGGCTGCTCCTTCTTGCTGTCGGGCTTGCCGGGGTTGGCGGCCTGCCTGCGGCGCGGCGCGCCCAGCCGCTCCAGCTCTTCCAGGCGGCGTCTGATGGCGCGCGCGCGCAGCCATTCGGCGATGATCAATCCGCCAACGAGCAGGAAGGCCGCCGCATAGGCGGCGATGACGAAACCGATATGCCTGGCGGCGAAATCCATTATCCGGCCCTCCCGACCTGCGCCATTTCCATTTGCCGCACCCTGCGGGCCAGCACCTCGGCGCGCATGGACATGAACAGCAAGGTGGCGGCCAGCAGGGCAAAACCGGCCATGTTCCACAAAAGCGGCGTGAGAATGGCCGGATCCACCGCCGGGCCGCCCTTCCTGAGCAGGGAGGCGGGCTGGTGCAGGGTGTTCCACCATTCCACGGAAAACTTGATGATCGGCACGTTGATGACCCCCACCAGGGCGACGATGCCGGCGATGCGGGCGGCCCGGTGCGGCTCGTCCACCGCCTGCCAGACGGCGATGTAACCCAGATAGAGCAAGAAGAGCACGAACATGGAGGTCAGGCGCGCATCCCAGACCCACCAGGCGCCCCACATGGGCTTGCCCCACAGGGAGCCGGTGACCAGGGAGATCAGGGTCAGGACCGCGCCGATGGGGGCGGCGGACTTGGCCGCCACCTCGGCCAGCGGATGGCGGAAGATGAAGCCGATGGCATGGGCGAAGGCCATGAAGACATAAAGCCCCAGGGCCAGCGAAGAGGCGGGCACATGGATGAACATGATGCGCACCGTCTCGCCCTGCTGATAATCGGGCGGGGCGACGAACAGGCCCAGATAGAGCCCATAGCCCAGCACCGCCACGGTCAGGGCCGCGAGCCAGGGCTGCACGGCCGCCTGGATTTTCAGAAACCGGGTCGGGTTTGCAAGATAATTGAACATGGCCGCCAGTCTGCCCGCTTGGAGGAGATAAAGGAATTGATCCTGATCTAGACCCATATGCACTCGCGCGCAACTTACCAGATTGTCACGAAATCTTGATGCGGTCAGCGCATGTGGGCGCGCAGGGCGGCGGCCGAGGCTATGGGCGAGGTGACCACGGCGACCAGCACGATGGCGGTCAGCACCAGAAAGGAGGAGGAGGAAATGTCCGGCCCGGACATGCCGCCGGTGGAGGCGGAGACACCGAAGATCATCAGCGGAATATAGAGCGGCAGGATGAGCAGCGAGATGAGCAGCCCGCCCTTGCGCAATCCGACGGTGATGGCGGCACCCAGGGCGGCGAGCATGGACAGGGCCACCGAGCCGATGAGCATGGAGGCCGCCAGCCTGGGCGCCAGGGCCACATCGAGGTTGAGCAGGAATCCCAGCAAGGGCGCGGCGATGGCCAGCGGCAGGCCGGAGGTGAGCCAGTGCGCCAGGGCCTTGGCCAGGGCGGCCACCTCCAGGGGCGCCGGGCCCAGGGCCATGACCTCCAGGGAGCCGTCCTCGTAATCGGCGGTATAGATGCGATCGGCCGAAAGCAGCACCGACATGAGCAGGGCAATCCACAGCGCGCCCGGGGCGATGCGTTGCAGCAGGGCCTGGTCGGGGCCTATGCCGATGGGCAGCAGGACGATGACGGTGAGAAAGAAGCCGAAGGCGGTGCCGATGCCGCCACCGGCGCGGAAGGCGAGGAGAACATCGCGCCACAGCAGGGAGAAAAAGACGCTCATGCCAGCTCCTCCTGCATCTGCCAATGGCATTCCTCGAAATGAAAATGGCGCGCCGCGGCCATCCCCAGGTCGATGTGGGTGGTGGCGATGATCAGCCCGCCATCTGCCAGATGCGTCTCCATGAGGCCGCGCAGGCGCTCCACCGAATCCACGTCCAGCCCCACGGTGGGCTCGTCCAGCAGCCAGATGGGGCGCTCCACCAGCACCAGCCGGGCCAGGGCCAGGCGGCGTTTCTGCCCCGCCGAGAGCAGGCCGGCGGCATAGCTGGCCAGGCGCTCCAGATTCATGACCTGCAGGGCCTCGTCCAGCCGCTGCATTGCGCCACCATGAAAACGGGCCCAGAAACGCAGGTTCTCGCGCACGCTCAGGGAGGGCTTGGAGGCGTTCTGGTGGGCGATGTAATGGCTCTGCTGGCCGGTGCTCTGGTCCTCATCAGCGCCTTTAAGGACGAGCTTGCCGCCCGCTGGCGGGGCCAGCCCGGCGATGAGGCGCAGCAGGGAGGTCTTGCCGGCGCCATTGGGGCCGCGCAGGATGAGCATCTCGCCGGAGGAGACCTCGAAGGAGAGATTGGAAAAGACGATGCGCCCGCCGCGCCGGCAGGCGAGATTTTCGCCAAGCAGTTTCATGGGGGCCATCCATTGCCCGAAACGGCGGCAAAGGCAAGAGGGCATATCCGTTAACTGTCTCAAAGACCATCCTCACCCCCTGCCAACCCCCGTAGTGTCCCATGATTGGGGTTGGCAGGGGGTGAGGATGGACGCGCAAGCGTTTTTCAAGGCCCGCAAGAGCGGATTTTTGGATGGCAAAACCCCCTGCCTGCCTTGCGTCCATTGTAGTCAT
>JALSNA010000036.1 GCA_026987255.1 Hyphomicrobiales bacterium
GCGGCCTGGTTCGCGGTGCCCAATTTCACCTTCCCGCAATTCAACTGGCAGGCCATCTTGTTCATCCTGCCTGTGGCGCTGGCGCCGGCCATCGAGCATTTCGGCGACATCATCGCCATAGGCTCGGTCACCGGCCGCGATTACGTCAAGGATCCGGGCATCGAGAACACCATGCTGGGCGATGGCATCGCCACCTCGGTGGCCGCCTTCCTCGGCGGGCCGCCCAACACCACCTATTCGGAAGTCACCGGCGCGGTGACCCTGACCAGGGCCTACAACCCGGCGATCATGACCTGGGCGGCCATCTGGGCCATCGCCCTGGCCTTCATCGGCAAGCTCGGGGCGGTGCTCTCCACCATTCCGACGCCGGTCATGGGCGGCATCCTGATGCTGCTCTTCGGGGCCATCACGGTGGTCGGCCTCAACTCGCTGGTCAAGGCCCATCATGACCTGACCAAACCGCGCAACCTGACCATCGTGGCGCTCATCCTGGTCACCGGCATCGGCGGGCTGAAGCTGGCGGTGGGCGATTTCGCCCTCACCGGCATCGGCCTGGCCGGGCTGGTGGGCGTCATTCTCAACCTCGTGCTGCCGGGCCGCAAGGACGCCGCCGCAGCAAAGGAATGAGTCGCATGTGAAGTATTCACAACAGATTGAATACACAGCATTTTCTGGCATTCTGACAATCCGTGAATTGCAAGGTTCTGACAGATTTTCTGTCAGAACCTTGCAATTTACTTGGGACCAAAGATGATGTCCTGCTGACGCCGGGCCGCCCCAAGTCAGCAGGACGCCTTGTTTTTCCTGAAGAAAAGTATTTCCAGCCTGCCAGGCAGGCTGGAAAACTTTTCTTCACGTCCGACGAATGAGGACATCCATGGGAAATCAAAAAGCCCGGCGCGAACAAGGCTTCGCACCGGGCCTTTTGCTGTCTGCGGCCAGGCCGGCTCAGGCCGCCTTCGAGGGCTGCTGCTCGGCCAGCAGGGCATAGAGAACATCGCGCTCGCGGGTGGCGCGCAGCTTCTCCACCAGGGATTTGTCGCGCATCAGCCGCGAAACGCGGGCCAGGGCCTTCAGATGATCGGCGCCCGCACCCTCCGGAGCCATGAGCAGGAACGCCAAGTCCACCGGCAGGTGATCAGGGGCGTCAAAATCCACCGGCTTGGCCAGGCGGGCAAAGAGGCCACGCACCTTCTTCAGCCCAGCGAAACGGCCGTGAGGAATGGCGATGCCATTGCCAAGCGCGGTGGAGCCGAGCTTCTCGCGCTGCATGAGAGTCTCGAAAATGCCGCGTTCGTCCAGCCCGGTGCGGGCGGCCGCCTCGGCGGAGAGCACCTGCAAGAGCTGTTTCTTGCTGCCAGCCTGGACGGCGGGAAGAACGCTGTCGGCATTCAGGATATCGGGCAATTGCATCATCTCGTCCTGTGTTCGCGTCATGCCCCGGCAGGGGCGGCTCCCGGCATGGTGCGCCAGGAATCCTCAGCGCGGAACCTGACCACCTTTTCATGCCTTCATGTGAGGGAATGGCGGTTTATTGAGGTTCGCGCCGGGCTTGTCAAGTGCCTATTGCTGCGGGCAGGGGCCGGGATCGACCCAGCCTATATGGCCATCCTCGCGGCGGTAGACAATGTTGACGCCGCCATGCTTGGCGTTGCGGAACATGACCACCTGCATGGCCCCCAGCTCCAGCTGCATGACCGCCTCGCCGACGCTCATCTCGGAGACCTTCTCGGTGGTCTCGGCAATGATGGCGGGGGTGAAATCCTCTTCTGTATCCTCTTCCTCGCTCTGCGCAGCCAGCACGAAGCTGGGCACGGGGACCGCCTCCATGGGCTTGGTGCGTTTCTTGGTGTGGCTGACCAGGCGGCGCTTGTAGCGGCGCAGGCGCGTCTCCAGGTGATCCATGGCCGCCTCGAAGGCGGAATAGGCATCGCCGGCGCTGCCCCTGGCCTGCAGCACCAGGCCGGTGGGCAGATAGACGACGCAATCGGCATTGAAGACCTCGCGCTGCTTTTCCACCACCACCTGGGCGCTCACCGCGCCCTCGAAATACTTGTTGACACCGCTGGTCAGGCGCTCTTCCACATGCTTGCGCAGGGATTCGCCGATGTCCAGGTTCTTGCCGCTTATCTGGATTTGCATGATTGTGCTCTTTTTTTGTGTGTGGGCAATACCGAACGCTTCAGGCAGGCAGGCCGGGATGGGGAACTGCCCGCCGCCGGGATCATTATGTCCGATTTTGCCCGGATTATCCAGCCTGAGGGCGGATTTTTACCTCAAGGGCAAATGCCCCGATGTGGCCGGGAAAAGATCATGAAAGGCGCATTTTCTTCTCTCTGCGCCTTTGCAGGGAGGAGGGAATCCCCAGGGCCTCGCGGTATTTGGCCACCGTGCGCCGCGCGATCTCGATGCCCTCGGCGCGCAGGATGCCGACGATCTTGTCGTCTGAGAGCACCTTTTTCGGATCTTCCTCATCGATGAGCTGCCTGATGCGATGGCGCACGGCGGCCGCCGAGACGGCCTCGCCGCCGCCGGAGGTGGCGATGGCGGTGGTGAAGAAATATTTCAGCTCGAAGATGCCGCGCGGGGTGGCCATGTACTTGTTGGAGGTCACGCGCGAAATGGTCGATTCGTGCATGCCCACGGCCTCGGCCACATCCTTGAGGGTCAGGGGGCGCAAGGCCTCGATGCCCTTGTTGAGGAAGGCGTCCTGCTGGCGCACGATCTCGCGGGCCACGGCCAGGATGGTGCGGGCGCGCTGATCGAGACTCTTGACCAGCCAGGAGGCCGAGGCGAAGCAATTGGAGATATATTCCACGTCCTCCTGGCGCGCCGCGGCGCTTTTCACCGTGGCGTAATACTGGTTGTTGACCAGAACGCGCGGCAGGGTTTCGGAGTTGAGCTCGACGATCCAGGAGCCATCGGGAGCGGGGCGCACGAAGACATCCGGCACCACCGGATGCACCACCAGCGGGCCGATGGTGCCGCCGGGGTGGGGATTGAGGGCCTTGATCTCCTCCAGCATATCGAGGAGATCCTCGTTGTCCACCCCGCAGATCTTGCGCAGGCGGGCGAAATCGCGTTTCGCCAGCAGTTCCAGATTGTCCACCAGGGCCTCCATGGCCGGATCCAGGCGGTCCTTTTCGCGCAACTGTATTTTCAGGCATTCTTGCAGATCGCGGGCGAAGACACCGGGCGGGTCGAGCCCTTGCAGCCTTTTGAGCACCGCCTCCACCTGCTCCAGCGGCGCGCCGAGGCGTTTGGATATGGCATCGAGCGGTTCACGCAGATAGCCTGCGTCATCCAGCATGCCGATCAGGTGATGGCCGATGAGACGCTCCGCCGGCGATGTCAGCACGAAGGGCAACTGCTCCTCCAGGTGCTCCGAGAGGCTGGGGCCGGCGCTCAGCGTTGCCTCCAGGTCGCGGCCGGGGCCATCGGGAGCGGGGCCGGAGGGGGCGGGCATTCCGGCCCAGCCGGAATCGGTCATCTGGCCCATTGGCGCAGGCGGGGTGTCGGAGGGGCTGTCATGGAACATGGTGGCCGGGTCGGCATCCATGTCGGCGAGGCGATCGCCGGTTGCGCCCTCATCCGCCAAAGCTTCGGTGAGCTCCGGGCGGGCAGAGTCGTCCTTCGCCGGGGCCTCATCACCCTGGGGAGCATCATCGGGGCCGCGGCGGCGGTCCTGCGCATCTTCGGGCGTTTCGCGCTCCAGCAGGGGATTGCGCTCCAGCTCGGCCTCCACATAGGACTGCAATTCGAGATTGGACATCTGCAACAGCTTGATGGCCTGTTGCAGCTGTGGCGTCATGACCAGGCTCTGGCCCTGGCGGATTTCCAGTCTCTGACGCATGGACATTGGCGTCTTCCCTCACCCGAACGACAATGGCGGCGCGACCGGAATGCATCAGGATCGCGCCGCCACAGTATAGCCCAGAGAGCTTACAAGCGGTAAAGATTCGCCACTTTCATGCAAAAACCGTTCCATGCCCTGGGCATGGGGCATTACAACGAGAAATCATCGCCCAGATAATGGCGCCGCACGTCCGGGTTGGCGACGATTTCGCGCGGCGTGCCCTCGGTCAGCACCCGGCCTTCATGGATAATGAGGGCGCGGTCGATGAGCTCGAGGGTTTCGCGCACGTTGTGATCCGTAACAAGCACCCCGATTCCCCGAGTGGTGAGCTTTCGCACCAGCTGGCGGATATCATTGATTGCAATGGGATCGATCCCGGCGAAGGGCTCGTCGAGGAGCATGTATCCGGGACGTGCGGCCAATGCGCGGGCGATTTCCACGCGGCGGCGTTCTCCGCCAGAGAGCGCCACAGCCGGCGAATGCCGAAGGTGTGATATCTGAAACTCATCCAACAACTCACGCAACTGACGTTCGCGCCCGGAGCGGTCAGGTACGCGCAGCTCCAGAATGGCGCGAATGTTTTCCTCAACCGTGAGCCCGCGGAAAATGGATGCTTCCTGCGGCAGATAGCCGATGCCAAGACGGGCGCGGCGGTACATGGGCAGCAGTGTCACATCCTTGCCGTCAAGCTCGATTGTGCCCCTGTCGGCGGCGATCAGGCCGGTGATCATGTAGAACACCGTGGTCTTGCCCGCGCCATTGGGGCCGAGGAGACCCACGGCCTCCCCGCGGCGAACAGACAGGGACACGCCCCTGACCACGGGGCGGCGGCGGTAGGACTTGACCAGCCCCGAGACCACGATGCCGCCCGGCCTTTCCACCTTGCGCCCGCCTGGGGACATGGAGGGGGCGTGTGGCATGTCCAGGCTGTTTCGCTCGTGGGTCATTTGAACCTGTCATGATTAAGATTGCGTGAAAGCGGGCAAGGTTTTTTCAACCATGTCGATCCGGCCCGATGCGGCGGGTGCCCGGGCTGTCACTTCGCCGGGGTGAAAACGCCATGCACGCGGCCCTTGCCGCCTGCCTCGATGCGCGAGACATTGGTTTTCAGATTGGCAAAGAGCTTGTTGCCGCGGATGGTGGAGTTCTTTTTCCTGACCACCACGTTGCCGGTGACCCACAGGAGGTTCTTCTTGACGTCCATCTTCGCCTGGTTGCCGGTGATGGTCTGCTCCGGCGAGACGATGCGCACATGGCCGAAGGCATTGAGGAAAGTGACCTCGGTGTTTTCCTTGCCATCCTGTTTTTTCACCTTGCGGTAATCAACGACGAGCTTGTCGGCCGTCAGGGTGATATCGCGGCGGGTGGCCTTGACGTTGCCGGTGAAAATGGCCTGGTTCTTCTTTTCCAGGATCTCCATGCCGTCGGCCTCGATATCCACCTTCTTGCTCTGGCTGGCCTTGTTCATGGACTTTGTGTTGACCACCTGGGCGGAGGCCGAAGAGGCGGCCATTCCCGCAACCGCCGTCAAAATGGCCACCACCGGGATGATGGATGAAAATTTCCGGGTCATGTCCGTTGCCTCCTGTCAATTCGGTGTCCTGACCGGGAGCCTGGCTCCCTTGCCATCTTGC
>JALSNA010000037.1 GCA_026987255.1 Hyphomicrobiales bacterium
CGCGCCGCCCTGCTGGCGCGACCCCTGCGGCTGTATGGCGGGCTGGGCATGCTGGGGGGATTTTTCCTCCTGCAGGTGGTGTCGTCATCTGGTTTGCGGCCGGGAGCCTTCCTGGTTTCTGCCTGGGGGCTGGCTGGCATGGCCGCTCTGCTTGCGCTGCTTGCCGTGGCATGGCTGCGCGGGCGTTTGCGCCTGCCGGATGTGCTGGTGCTGGGCGGAGCCGCCGCATGGGGCCTTGTGGCCTGGCACCTGCCCTTGGCGGGCTATTCCCCGCGTGTTCTTGCCGCCGTGGTGGTGCTGGTGCTGGCGGTGTGGATGATCGCATTCGGCCGGCGCGGGCAGGCGGCGGGGCTCTACTGGGGCGGGTTTGCGGCTTTCGCGGCGGAGGTGCTCTATCTCTATTTCGAGACCCTTGGCAGCCTGCTGGATACCTCGGTGTTCATGCTGCTGGGCGGAGTTCTGTTCATCGCTCTGGCCTGGGGGCTGGTGCGGCTTGCCCGGAGTGGCCGGGGGAGGGCGGCATGATGCGCATGTTCACTCCATCGATCCTGTTGCGTTCAGCGTTGGTGGCGCTGGTGCTTTCGGCGGTGCCCGGCTGGATGATATATGACCGGATGCAGCTGCTCGAAGGCGGCCGCGAGATCGTTCTGAAGACCGAACCCATCGATCCGCGCGACATCTTCCGGGGGCATTATGCGCGGCTGGGGTACGAGATTTCGGCCATTCCGCTCACGGCCATGAAGGCGGGGGAAAGACCAAAGCGTGGCCAGAGCATCTACGTGGCGGTCAGGAAGGGCGCGGATGGCCTGTGGCATTTTGCCGGAGTTGCCTTTGCCAGCTGGCCGGGGCGGGTCCCGGAAGATGTGGTGCTGCTCAAGGGCCGGGTCAGGCATGTGTGGAGAAAGGAAATCCGGGTCGATTATGGCATCGAGCGCTATTTCGCCCCCAGACAGAGGGCCTTGCGGATCGAGCGCATGGGGCGCGGCAGACGTCAGCCTTTGGGGGTCATCCTGCGCGTCTCGCCACGGGGAAAGGCGGCCATTGCCGGGCTGAGGATCGATGGCAAGACGATCTACGAGGAGCCCCTGTGGTGATCAGCGGGCGGCGCGCAGGGTGATTTCATCCTCGCCCTGTTCGATGTGCAGGGAAAAACCGGTCTGCTCGATGAGCCGCAAGGTATAATAGGGCTGGATTTCATGGGCGCCTATGCTCTGTGCCGGGATGGCTTCGGTGAGAACCTCGGCGGTCTTTTGCGGCAGGCAGGCCTTCTTGCCCCTGGCCTGGATGGTGATGGAGGCGTCATCGGCGTCCACGGTGATCTCGCCGCCGCGCGGAATGCAGGTGGTGGCGATGGTGAACAGGTTGAGCGCCAGCTTGACCTCCGGCTTGGGGCGGCTTTCGCGCGGGGCCTTCCAGTTCAGGGTGATGCGTTTGTCTCCGGCTATGAGATTGGCGGCCAGATCGCCGGCATCGCCAAGGGAAATCTCGCTGCCGGCGGAGCCGGCGGCGCCAAAGGCCAGACGGGCGAACTGCAACTTGCCGGAGGCCTGGCGGGCGGAGTTCTCGATCAGGGCGAAGGCCACCTTGCGCATTTCCTCATCGGGGCTTTCGGCCAGCACCTCCAGGCCGTTGGCGATGGCCCCGACGGGCGAAATGAGGTCATGGCAGATGCGCGAGCTGACGAGCGCGGCCAGGTCCATGGCGGAAAGGCGGTTTTCACTGGTCATTGTGGTATAAGCTCCTCCGTGCCCCGCGCATGGGCAAACGAATCACCCATGCGGATCGTTGTGGCCACTACATAGCTTTTTTGCGCCATGGCTGCAAAAGGGGCGATGGCATTTCGGGGGATGGCATGATGCGGTTGAGAGGATTCATTCTGGCCATGCTGGCCTTGGCCGTGGGCCTGCTTGCGGCGCAGGCTCCGGCGCAGGCGGGGGCGGAGCGGGTGCAGGCGCTGTTCCGCCAGTGGCTGGAGCGCGATCTGTGGCCGGATGCGCGCCGCAAGGGCATTTCGCGCCAGGTCTTCACAGCCGCCTTCAGGGATGCACGGGTCAACCTGCGGCTGCCCGATCTGGTGCTGCCGGGGCAAAAGGCGCGCATCCCCAGGCATCAAAGGCAGGCGGAGTTCCGCTCGCCGGGGCGCTATTTCCGCGAAAGCAGCCTGAAGGCCCTGGCGGCGCGCGGGCGCAGGCTGCTGGCGCGGCACAAGGGGCTTTTGGCGCGCATCGAGGCGCGCTTTGGCGTGCCGGGGCGCATCGTCCTGGCCATATGGGGGCGTGAAACCAGCTTCGGGCGGGTGAAGTTGCGCTACAATGCCTTCTCCATTCTCGGCACCCATGCCTTCCTGTCGCGCCGCAAGGCCTTCTTCCGTCCGCAGCTCATCGATGCCCTGGTGATCGTGCAAAGGGGCCTTGCCAGCGTGGCGCAGATGAAGAGCTCCTGGGGCGGAGCGCTGGGACAGCCGCAGATGCTGCCCGGGGTCTATCTGAAATACGCGGTGGATTTCGACGGTGACGGACGGCGCAACATCTGGACCTCGATCCCCGACATCCTGGCCTCCATCGCCAGCCATCTGGCGCGCCATGGCTGGCAAAGGGGGCGAGACTGGGGGTTCGAGGTGCGCCTTCCGGCTTCTGTCAGCTGCGCCCTGGAGGGACCGGATCAGGGCAAAACCTTCGCCCGCTGGGCCGCCCTGGGGGTGCGCCGGGTCAATGGCCGGCCGTTTCCGCAAGCGGAGCTGCGCAAGCGGGCCTTTTTGCTGCTGCCCGCCGGGCGGCATGGGCCGGCATTCCTGGCGACGCGCAATTTCTACGTGCTCAAGAGCTACAACAAGAGCGATCTTTATGCCCTGTTCATCGGCCATCTGGCCGATCGCATCCAGTGGGGAGACAGGCGGTTCGCCGCGCCCTGGGGCAAGGTGGGCGGGATGTACCGCTCCGATGTGGCCACCTTGCAAAGGGCGCTGGAGAGACAGGGCTTCGACGTGGGCGGGGCCGATGGCCTGCCCGGGTTCAAGACGCGGCGCTCCATCGGCGCATGGCAGAAGGCCCATGGCCTGCGCGATAGCTGTTTTCCGGAAAAATCCCTGCTGGGGCGGATCCGCTGACTTGCTCCGCGATTGCAAGGATTTCTTATCCTTAACCGGCTGCTAAGGCTTTTGCCTCAAAATGTCCGCAAGTGGCCCTCCTTGCGCCCTTCTCCGGCCATGTGCGGGCGGGATGCTGGGCATGAGGGCGGGATGACGAAGCCGGGGCGGATTTTCTGGCAAACAGGTGAAAAGATGAAACACGCGGCAAGATACATCGCTCCCATGCTGGGGCTGGCGGCTCTGGTTCTTCCCATGCAGGCGGCCCTGGCGGGGTCCATGATCCACAAGACGGCGGCAGTGGCCGGCTCCACCCACCATCAGCGCGGCGGCTATTCCTCCGGCGAGATCATCGCGGAGGGGCACAAGTTCTTCGGCAAGACGACCAAGGGCCTGGCGCGGGCGGTGGAATCGGTCTTTGCGCGCAATGGCCGGCCCACCGGCTACATTCTTGGGCAGGAAGCCTCCGGGGCCTTCATCGGCGGGCTGCGCTATGGCGAGGGCATGCTCTACATGAAGAACGGCCAGCGCCGCAAGGTCTTCTGGCAGGGGCCATCTTTGGGCTTCGATGCCGGGGGCAACGGGTCAAGGGTGCTCATGCTGGTCTACAATATCGACACGGCGCGCGAAATCTATGACCGCTTCTATGGCATTTCCGGCTCGGCCTATCTCATCGGCGGGCTCGGGGTGAGCTACAATTCCAACCAGAAGGTCACCGTTGCTCCCATCCGCACCGGCGTCGGCGCGCGGCTGGGGGCCAATGTGGGCTATCTGAAAATGACCTCCCGGCCGACGTGGAATCCTTTCTGAGTTTCCTCACCGGCGACAAGGGAAAGAGAGTGTGAAACGGGCTGTCCGCCGTCATGGGGGCAGCCTGTTTCATTTTGGCGCGGCATGAGGAAATTTTTTCCGCGCCGGATTGCAAAACGGCACGCTTTGGGCTTCAATGGCGGCACTTCAGGGGACATGGCGGGCACGATCCTTGCCTGACAGGCGGGGCCTGATGCAACTTTCCGCCCGGGGCGGCGGGGAGGGAGAAAACCGGGGAAACGAGGGAACTGGCCTATGTCGCGCCTGGAAATCCTGATGTATGCGGTGCTGGCCCTTGCGGTCATCGTGCTGGTGGCGCTTTTCGTGGCCCGCATCGTGTGGGCCTCGTCGCGGCGCATCCATTACTGGCGCGAGCGGCGCAACCAGCCTGATGAGGTGGCCTCCCTGCGGGCCGAACGCGATCAGCTGAAGGCAGAACATGCCATGCTGGCGCGCAGGCTGGAGCTTCGGCTGCGCGAATTGCAGGAGCGGTTCGTGCGCCAGGAGGCGGATGTCTCGCGGGCGCGCAACCGGGTGGGCGTGCTGGTGGAGAAACTCGATGCGGCCGCCAAGGTGATCGAGGAGCGCGATGCGCAGATCGCCACTCTCAAGGAGATGGCCGCCGCCCTGGAAGCCGATCTGGAGAAACGCACCCGCGCCCTGCATGACCTGAAGGATGCATTGCGCTCGGAAAAGGACAAGAGCGCGCAGCTGGAGACCGAGGCGCGGGCATTGGCCGCCAAGCTGGCCGACAGGGAGCGCCAGCTGGCCATATTGCGCGAGGAAATTTCCATGAGCGCGAGCGCCGATGCGGCCCTGGCCAGCTCCGGCAGCCTGGCCGATGTGACCGCATCCGGCGCGGCGCTGGATGCCCAGGAGCGCCTGGCGCGCAAGATCGAGGAACTCAACAAGATGGCCCGGCAGCTGGAGAGCCAGCGGGCCGAATTGCTCAAACCAAAAGAGACGCTTCTGGACAGGGTGCGGCCCGATCTGCCCGCCGCCGAGGCTGTGCACAGGGAGGCGCCCGAAGCTGCCGGGAAGGATGAAAAAGGGCCAGGCAAGGCGCAAGCAGGGGCCAGGGATGGCAAGCAGAGGGGCAAAAAGGCCAAGGGCAAAAATGGCCGGGACAAAAAGGGCAAACAGGAGACCGGAGGCGAAAGCCGCGCCCTGGCGCGCAAGATGATGGTCACGGAGGATGTCTCGCAGCAGCTCAGCAAGGAGCTGGAGGATCTGGACGAGCTGTGGCAATCGAAACTGGACAGCCTGAAGGTGATCGACAAGGCGCTGGAGACGGGTCCGAAAGCCAATGGCAAGAAAGCGGCAAAGGCCGTCAGGAAGCCGCGCAAGATCAAGAAAACCCCGGTCAGTTTCCCCGGGAAGGCGCTGAAAACGGCGGCCGGGAAGACGGGCGGGGAGGATAAAGGCAAGAAAGGGCCCAACGTCGTTTCCCTGGCGGCGCGCATCCGTGCCCTGAAGGAGCAGACGCGCTGACCTCCGGCGCGGTTCCTGGCGCGGCAGGGGTTGCCCGGGCAACAAGGCCAAGGTGGCATGCCCTTGCGCACGGGCGGGATTTTGCCTAGGG
>JALSNA010000038.1 GCA_026987255.1 Hyphomicrobiales bacterium
CGGCCGGTGAGGCGAAAAAGCCCGCGGCGGCACGGTGGTGGGGCAGAGCTTCGGCGTAGCGGCGGACAGGCCGGCGTGTTTCAATCTCATGCAGCTGGAACCAATGCTGGAGGCGGTTCATGAACGCCTTTCAGGCGTTGTCATCGAGTGCCAGCCCTAGGCGGTGTCTTCATTTAAGGGATTCCCATATTACCTGAAATATGATTCAAGATCGAAAACGGAGGCGATCTTGAGCAGACGAACTTTGACCGACGCGCAGTGGGCGCGCATTGAACATCTCTTGCCCGGCAAGAAAGGCGACCGCGGGCGGACCGGGGCGGATAACAGGCTGTTTGTGGACGCGGTCCTGTGGCTGGCCCGTACGGCGAGCCCCTGGCGGGATCTGCCGCCCGAGCTTGGCAACTGGAAAACGGTGCATTGCCGCTTTCGGCGCTGGACGCTGGCCGGCGTTTGGGAGAATCTTTTCAAGGCGTTACGTCAGGACCCCGACTTCGAATATGTGTTGATTGACGCGACGATCTGCAAGGCGCATGCGGATGCAAGCGGCGCAAAAGGGGGGCTCGGGCTCACGCGATCGGGCGCTCGAAAGGCGGGCTGACCACGAAAATCCATGCGGTGGTGGATGCGCTCGGCCTTCCGATCCGCACCCGTATAACGCCCGGCCAATGGGGCGACTGCCCGCAGGCAATTGGTCTGATCGAGGGGCTCTCGGGCGTGGGCCATGTGATGGCGGATGCGGCCTATGACGCAGATTATCTGCGTGAATTCATTGCGGACGAGCTTGGCGCGACGGCGCAGATCAAGCAGAACCCGTCGCGTTCCGGCAAACGCGAGATCGACTGGGCGCTTTACAAGGAACGGCACCTGGTGGAATGTTTCTTCAATCGGATCAAGCGCTTCCGGCGAATTGCCCTGCGCTGCGAAAAGACAATCTCATCCTTCAAGGCCTTCGTTGACATCGCCTGTGCAATGACCTGGCTCGCTTAAATGAAGACACCGCCTAGGGTCAGGACCCATAAATTTGCACGGCTACTGCAGGATTTATGCTGCATATCAGCGTCCTTTCGCCCTCGA
>JALSNA010000039.1 GCA_026987255.1 Hyphomicrobiales bacterium
ATGGCACTATCTTACTCCACTTTCATTTTCAAAACATTAGCATATCGTATGATTTCGATTAGTTTTTCGTCCTGAACTAGGCTACCTTAGTAGTTACTCATAATCAAAGTTATCAAGCCAAACAGATGTAATAATTTTAACGATGGAACGGCGAGTAATCTCATCACAGAGAGTCGCAACGATGTACACCAACATCATTACTGCCAACCTGGGACGGAAATCCCGTATATCGAATGGATCAATGATCTGAACTACCTGCTCCCCTCGTTCATCGAATTCGATGAGATTATTCAATTTCACAGCATCTTGACCAATAGCGATAATCTTCTTTCCTTCTGGATGGTGAGCAACCCGCGGCAAAACATTTTTTGACAAATCCCAGTCAGGAATTTGAACAGATATGTTATTGCTGGAAATACTCACTGATACAGAGAGGTTCATCGAGACTTTCTGACAAAAATTCGAGCGCTGTGAGAAAAGGTATCGCTGCAGTTGAGCGTGGAGTAGAGGAAGAACCTTGAAAAAAGAGGGATTCATGGGCATAATCCCGGGTTGAAAAGACCAAGGGAGGTAGCCCATGAACCCTGAAACAGTATTTTGCCCCAATCTTGAATGTCCTGCAAGAGGACAGGTTGGCAAAGGCAACATAGGCATCCATAGTCATCAAGAAGGGCGCTACATCTGCCATGAATGTGGACAGACCTTTAGCGCCAGTAAAGGGACGATCTTCTACCGGCTGCGCACCGACCCGAAGTTGGTGATGATCGTGCTGGTGCTCATCGCCAACGGATGTCCCATCCCGGCTATAGTGAAGGCCTTTGGTTTTGATGAACGGACGGTCAAGGCCTGGTGGCAGCGGGCGGGCGCACACGCCCAACAAGTGCACGAGCACGTGATTGGCGGCAGTCAGTTGGCGTTAGGCCAGGTGCAGGCAGATGAGATCAAAGTCAAGACCTTTGGCCAAACGTTGTGGATGGCCTTTGCCATGATGGTTAGCACCCGGCTATGGTTGGGTGGCGCTGTCAGCCCCCGCCGGGACCAGGCCTTGATTGACCAAATCGCAGCCCAGGTGCGTCAAATCGCTCGATTTGGCCCCTTGTTGGTGGCAGTTGACGGTCTTGTCAGCTATATCTCAGCCTTTCGCAAGGCATTTCGGACATCCATCAAGACGAAACGAGGACCGGGCCGGCCCGCTTTATTCCCCTGGCCCGAACTGGTCATTGTGCAGGTGGTCAAACAGCGCCGGGGCAACCGCAGGACGATTGAGCGGCGGATCGTGCAAGGCAGCCAACGTCTCTTGCAGAGACTGTTGCAACAGAGCCAGCGAGGCGGCGTTATCAATACGGCGTTCATCGAGCGCCTCAACGCCACTTTCCGCCAGCGCATCCCCTGGCTGACTCGGCGCACTCGCACCCTGGCTCAACAATCCCAGACCTTGACTGCGGCCATGTATATCGTTGGCGCACTCTACAACTTTTGCGACTATCATCACAGTCTGCGCATCAAGCTCTATACGGGCCGACGCAGTTTCAAATGGGTCCACCGCACGCCGGCCATGGCCGCCGGGGTGACAGACCATCGCTGGTCCTATGAAGAACTGTTCTCTTTTAAGGTGCCGCCTCCTCGCTGGACGCCACCCAAAAAGCGAGGGCGTCCCTCCAAGGAGACCCTCAAACTCATTGAAAAATGGACCTGAATTGCTCCACGATTAAATGCAGTCTTACCGTATGGTGATGCAATATCGAACGAAAGAGCTTTATCGCTTACAACGCGCTGACAATCGGCAATACAAACAAACAAAAAAGAATTTTCGAAAGACATATCCTTACATTCATCTAACCCGTGAAGAACGTTACGAAATCATCAAAAAGATTGCCGAAGTCGTGTCGCAATGGCGATTTGCACGAGTTTTTGCAGAATGCGTGGATAAAGTTCACTTTGATCCAGCAAGACGCTTACGGACAGTTGATGAACAAGCGTTCGAGCAGGTCGTGTCTCGTTTCGAACATTTTCTGCATGCCATTTCGACTCCTGACAACAAAATTTACGGGCTTTTGATCCACGACAACAATGAAACTGTCGCCCGCAGACATACTGTATTGATGAAACGATTTCATCAAAGAGGAACGCTGTGGACCGACGTCAATCACATCATCGAGACGCCGCTTTTTGTTGATAGCGAGCTAACGAGTATGGTGCAAATTGCAGATATGGTAGCGTATGCTTTGCGTAGATATTTGGAAAATGGAGAAAGTGGATTATTCGATTTGATTTTTACCAGAGCTGATAAAAGACAGGGCGCCGTTGTGGGCGTCAGGCATTTTACTCACAACCAATGCAGATGTCAGATTTGTGAGGCTCATCGCACCAACAAAGAAAAGTTGGTTTAGATGCCCGCCATCGCCATGACCACCATAAACGCCACCACGCCTCCCACGGCCCGGCTGCACCTGCAAGGGCTGATCGATTATCTGCGGCGGCTGGATACATTCCGGCAGATGACCGCGGGCCTGGCCGCGGGCGAGACGCCCGCCCATCCCCTGGGGATCATCGCCTCGGCCCGCAGTTATGCGGCCGCGGGGATCATCGCCGAGCTGCAACGCCCGGCCCTGCTGCTGACCGCTCGCGCCGAGACCGCAACGCTGATGGCCGACCAGTTGCGGGCCTGGTTGGGAGAAGAACAGGCCCGGGTCTTCCGCTACGCGGACCCGGACGCGTTGCCTTTCGAGCGCATCCCCTGGGCGCGGGAGACGCGTCAGGCGCGGCTGGCCGGGCTCACTGCGCTGGCCCGCTGGGGACGCCCGGGCGCGGACAAACGCCCGCCCGTGGTGGTGGTCTCGGTGCGGGCGCTGATGCAATTGACCGCGCCCCCCGCTCTGTTCAAACAGGCGCTGCATGCGCTGCGACGGGGCGATGTGATGGACCTGCGGGCGCTGCAAATGCGCTGGCTGACCGCTGGCTACGAGCACGTCGCTGTGGTGGAAGCGCCGGGCCAGTTCAGCCGCCGCGGGGGCATCCTCGATATCTGGCCGCCCAACCAGCCCTGGCCCGTGCGCATCGAGCTGTGGGGGGACGAGCTGGATAGCCTGCGCTACTTCGATCCCGCCACCCAGCGCACCCTCAGTAATCATCGCATCGATAAACTGCTGGTGGGCCCGGCCAGCGAGGCCCTGCTCACCAACGGCCCGGACGCGGCCGCGCGCCTGCATCAGCTCGACTTCTCGGGCTGCCACCCGCCCGCGCAATTGCAATACGAACAGGACATCGATCGTCTGGCGGAAGGGAGTGCGTTCCGGGGCGTCGAGCTTTACATCCCCTACCTCTACCAACAGCCCGCCACCCTGGTGGATTATCTGCCAGCGAAATCGCTGATATTCATCGACGCCGCCGCGGACGCCGCCGCAGTGGCCCTGGATCTGGAAGGCCAGGCCGGGCAGGTGGCGAAAAATCTGATGAAAAGCGGCGAATTGCCGCCCGACTTTGCGTCCAGTCTGGCCCCGTGGGAAGACCTGGCCGCGTCCATCCAGGCCCGGGGCCCTATCGTGCTGGGGCAGGGCAAGCTGGATGGGCGCAGCACCGCGGTGGGATCGCCCCTGGGCCGCCTCTTCCACCCCGGCCCCCGCTGGGGCGGGCAATTGCGCAAGGTCATCGAACAGGCGGCGCGGCTGCGCAAAATGGACCGGGTGGTGATGGTCACCCGCCAGGCCCCGCGGCTGGCCGACCTCTTTTTCGAAGAAGAGCTGCCGGTGAGCGTGCAATCGGGCCTGGAAACGCCGCCGCCCCCGCGCAGCATCACCCTCATCCAGGGCATGTTCGACGAAGGCTGGCGGCTTTCCACCGACGCCGAGAGCCTGCATTTTCTCACCGACGCCGAGATCTTCGGCTGGGGCAAGGCCCGGCGCCGTCGCAGCCGCCAGCCCCGCAGCGCCGCGCCCGAATCCTTCTTCGCCGACATCCAGCCCGGGGATTATGTGGTGCACATGGAGCATGGCGTGGGCCGTTTCAAGGGTCTGGTCAAGGTGGATCTGGACGGCGTGGCCCGCGACTACCTGCTCATCGAATATGCTCGCAACGACAAACTTTACGTGCCCGTGCATCAGGCCGACCGCCTGGCCCGTTATGTGGGCCCCGGCAGCGACTCGCCTCCGCTCAACCGTCTGGGCACAGCCGATTGGGAGATGGCCAAGCGGCGCACGCGCAAGGCCGTGGCCGCCATCGCCCAGGATTTGCTGCAACTCTACGCCCAGCGCGAGACCCTGCCCGGCCACGCGTTCAGTCCCGATAGCGAATGGCAGCAGGAGCTGGAGGCCTCCTTCCCCTACATCGAGACCGACGACCAGTTGGTGGCCATCGAGGCCGTGAAGCAGGACATGGAAAAGCCCCAGCCCATGGATCGGCTCATCTGCGGCGATGTGGGTTACGGCAAGACCGAGGTGGCGCTGCGGGCCGCATTCAAGGCCATCATGGATGGGAAACAGGTGGCGGTGCTGGTGCCCACCACGGTGCTGGCCCAGCAGCATTTCAAGACCTTCAGCCGCCGTCTCGCCGCGTTCCCGGTGGAAGTGGCCATGCTCTCCCGCTTTCGCACCCGCAAACAGCAGCAAGAGACCATCGCCGGTCTGGCCCAGGGCTCGGTGGATATCGTCATCGGCACCCACCGTCTGCTCTCAAAGGATGTCGAATTCAAGAACCTGGGCCTGCTCATCGTGGATGAGGAGCAGCGTTTTGGCGTGCGCCACAAGGAACGCATCAAGCAACTCCGCTCCCAGGTGGATGTGCTCACCCTCACCGCCACGCCCATCCCCCGCACCCTCTACATGAGCCTCACCGGCGTGCGCGACCTCAGCACCATCGAGACCCCGCCCATCGAGCGCCAGGCGATTCAGACCCAGGTGGGTTTTTACGACGAAACCCTGATCCGCAACGCCATCCTGCGGGAGATGGACCGGGGCGGGCAGGTGTTTTTTGTGCACAACCGGGTGCGGGGCATCGAGCAGATGGCCAACAAGCTGCGCAAGCTGATCCCCGAGGCCCGCATCGCGGTGGGCCACGGGCAGATGCCCGAGCGGGAGCTGGAGCGGGTGATGCTGGCCTTCGCCGAAGGCGAATACGACGTGCTGGTGAGCACCACCATCATCGAAAGCGGCATCGATATCCCCAACGCCAACACCATCATCATCAACCGGGCGGATAAATTCGGCCTGGCCCAGCTTTATCAGTTGCGGGGCCGGGTGGGGCGCAGCGCGGTGCGGGCCTACGCCTATCTGCTCTACGACAAGCACAAGCCCCTTTCTCCCGAATCCCGCCGCCGTCTGGAGGCCATCCAGGAGGCCAGCGATCTGGGTTCGGGCTTCCGCATCGCCATGCGGGATCTGGAGATCCGGGGCGCGGGCGAGCTGCTGGGTGCCCGCCAGCATGGGCACATCGCGGCGGTGGGCTTCGATATGTATGTGCGGCTGCTGGCCC
>JALSNA010000040.1 GCA_026987255.1 Hyphomicrobiales bacterium
CCGGCAAGGTGCTGGCCGCAAGGATCGAAAAGGCCGGCCACAGGCTGGCGGACCGGGCCATCATCATCGATGACGCCAAGCTCATCCGCGAGCAGTTGCAGAAGATGCTGGCCGAGCCGGAGGTGGATGTGGTCATCACCACCGGCGGCACCGGCCTGACCGGCCGCGATGTCACCGTGGAGGCCGCCCGCGGCATTTTTGAAAAGGAGATCGAGGGCTTCGCCACCGCCTTCTTCATGGTGTCATGGAACAAGATCGGCACCTCGGCCATGCAATCGCGCGCCACCGGCGGCGTCGCGAATGGCAAATACATCTTCTGCCTGCCCGGCTCCCCCGGCGCCTGCAAGGACGCCTGGGACGAGCTGCTCGTCAAGCAGCTCGACTACCGCCAGAAACCCTGCAACTTCGTGGAAATCATGCCCCGCCTGGACGAACACCTGCGGCGCAAGTAGGATGCGGCCGGCCCAGCCGGACCCGCAGTTTTTATAGCAAAGTATAATTTGCCCCCATGAATTTATACCAAAACGCCTTTTTAGGGATCTCTAAAAGCGCTTGCGCGTCCATCCTCACCCCCTGCCAACCACCCAATTATGGGACACTACGGGTGGTTGGCAGGGGGTGAGGATGGTCTTCAGACTGTCAATAGAGATGCCCTTTGTATAATTTCATGCCGGTTCCGCTGGAGTTTGCCGCCCATGCAATCGCGCCCCGAGCCTCTGGATTATGCGCTGCTGGTGCTGCTGGCGCTGATCTGGGGCTCTTCCTTCACGCTCATCAAGGTGGTGGTGCGCGACATTCCGCCCCTGACCATGACAGCCGGGCGCATCGCCATCGCCGCCGTGGCTCTGGCCCTGGCGGCGCGCATCATGGGCCAGGCCTGGCCGCGCGGCGCGCCCACCTGGGGGTGGATCGTCCTGGCGGGGCTGAGCGGCAATGTCGTCCCCTTCGCCCTCATCTCCTGGGGCGAGGCGCGGATCGATTCCGGCCTGGCCGCCATTCTCATCTCCCTGATGCCGCTGGTCACCCTGGTGCTGGCCCATTATTTCACTCCAGACGAGCCCTTGCGCTG